>CAMNDA010000310.1 GCA_946534745.1 uncultured Verrucomicrobiota bacterium
CCAGCAGATGGGCCAGGTCAAGGAGGTCTCCTCCACCTCCTACGCCGGGCGCTCCATCATCTCCGTCGAGATGCAGGACCAATACGACAAGTCCACGCTGCCGCAGGTCTGGGACGAGCTCCGCCGCAAGGTGAACGACCACGCCGCGTCCCTGCCGGCGGGGTGCGGCAGGCCGATCGTGGTCGACGACTTCGGCGACGTCTACGGAATGTATTTCGTCATCTACGGCGACGGCTACTCGCTGGCGGAGCTCAAGGACTACGCGAAGACCCTCCGCCGCGAGCTCCTGCTCTGCGACCAGGTGGCCAAGATCGACATGACCGGCGACCGGAACGAGGTCGTCTACTTCGAGATCTCCCGCGCCCGCCTCGCCCGCCTCGGCGTCCCCCTCTCCGAAATCCAGGCCCTCATCGCCGGCCAGAACCAGGCCGTCCAGGCCGGCCACCTCACCGTCGGCGACAAGTACATCCGCATCGACCCCACCGGCAAGCTCGGCGATCTCGACGAGCTCGGCGACCTGCTCGTCGTCCGCAGCGACTCCGCCACCCGCCCCTCCGTCCGCCTCCGCGACATCGCGACCATCCGCCGCGGCTACGAGGACCCGCCCTCCGCGATCCTGCGCTACAACGGCCACCCCTGCATCGCCCTCGGCGTCTCCACCGTCTCCGGCGGCAACGTCACCGTGATGGCGAAGGCCCTCGAGCGGCGCCTCCGGGAGCTCGAGCCCACCACCCCCGTCGGCATCGAGATCGGGATGATCTCCAACCAGGCCGAGACCGTCGAGGCCGCCATCTCGGGCTTCATGGTCAACCTGCTCGAGGCCGTCGTCATCGTCATCGCCGTCCTCCTCTTCTTCATGGGCCTCCGCTCGGGCCTCATCATCGGCGGCGTCCTGGTCCTCACGGTGATGGCCACGCTCGCCGTGATGAAGCAGCAGGGCGTCCTGATGGAGCGCATCTCGCTCGGCGCCTTCATCATCGCGCTCGGGATGCTCGTCGACAACTCCATCGTCGTCTGCGACGCCGTCCTCGTCGCCGCCCAGAAGGGCCTCGACAAGGTCAAGGCCGCCTGCGAGGTCGTGGCGCAGAACATGTGGCCGCTCCTCGGCGGCACCGTCATCGCCATCCTCTCCTTCGCCCCCGTCGGCGCCTCGCAGGACTCCTCCGGCGAATACTGCCGCTCGCTCTTCATCGTCCTGATGGTGTCGCTGCTCTTCTCCTGGGTCTTCGCGATCGCCCTCACGCCGCTGCTCTCCGCCGACTTCCTCACGTCCGGCAGGAAGAAGGCGGGCGCGGCGGACGCCGACCCCTACGGCGGCCGGTTCTACCGCGCCTACCGCGCCGCCCTCGCCGCCTGCCTCCGCCACCGCGTCCTCGTCCTCGCCGTGCTGGCCGTGATGCTCCTCGCCGCCTTCAAGGGCTTCGGAAACGTCCGGCAGATCTTCTTCCCGGACTCCACGCGCCGGCAGATGATGGTCCACTTCTGGATGCCCGAGGGCACCTCCATCCGCGCCACCGACCGCGGCCTCACGACCCTTGCCGAATACGTCCGCACCCTCGACGGCGTCACCGGCACCACGCAGCTGGCCGGCACCGGCGGCCTGCGCTTCATGCTCACCTACGCCGCCGAGAACGACGATGCCGCCTACGGCATCCTCTTCGTCGATCTCGACGACTACCGGCGCGTCCCCGAGATCACCGCCAAGGTCGACGAGTTCGCCTCCGCGAACCTCCCCGACGCGATGGTCTCCTGCCAGCGCTTCGCCCTCGGCCCCGGCGACGCGCAGAAGATCCAGCTCCGCATCCTCGGCACCGACGCCGACACCGTCCGCCGCCTCGGCCAGAAGGCCCTCGACGCCTTCCACGCCGACGGCCGCCTCGTCGAGGTGCAGACCGACTGGCGCAACCGCACCGACCTCGTGCGCCCCGTCGTCTCCCCGGCCCGCCTCCGCGCCCTCGGCATCACCCGCCAGGAGGTCGCCAAGGCCCTCCGGGCCGCCACCGACGGCGTCTCCATCGGCACCTGGCTCGAGGGCGACGAGTCGCTCGACATCCGCCTCCGCGCCCCCGAGTCCGAGCGCGACGACCCCGACGCCCTCGCCGCCGCCTGGTTCCGGCCCGACTCCCTCGGCCGGTCCATCCCCCTGATGCAGGTCCTCACCCGGTTCGAGACCGCCTCCGAGGACCCCATCATCAAGCGCCGCAACCGCCTCCTCTGCCTCACCGTCAAGGCCAATCCCGGGCTCGGCGAGAACGCCGCCGCCGCCGTCGCGCGCCTCCGCCCGCGCATCGAGGAGCTCGCCGCCACCTTCCCGGAGGGCTACCGGGTCGAATGGGGCGGCGAGGTGGAGAGCTCCGAAAACGCCAACGCCAGCATCTTCGCGAAGCTGCCGTCCATCGTCGCGCTGATGTTCCTCATCACCGTCTTCCTCTTCAACTCCATCCGCAAGCCGCTCGTCATCTTCTGCACCGTGCCGCTGATCCTCGTCGGCGTCGTCGCGGGGCTGCTGCTCTTCGACCAGCCCTTCGGCTTCATGGCGCTGCTGGGCCTGCTCTCGCTCATCGGGATGCAGATCAAGAACGCGATCGTGATCATCGACGAGATCAACGCCCGGCTGGCCGCCGGCGACGCGCCGGTCGACGCGGTGCTCTCGGCGGGCGTCACGCGCCTGCGCCCGCTGGGCCTCGCGGCCGCGACGACCGTCCTGGGGATGATCCCGCTCGTCGCCGACCCGTTCTACGCCGCGATGTCCGTCACCGTGATGTGCGGCCTGGCCTTCGCCACCCTCCTCACGCTCGTCGTCATCCCGGTCTTCTACGCCCTCTTCTTCCGCCTGCCGAAGCCCGCGGCGAAGTGATCCGCCGCCCCGCATCCCGGTGGTCGGGCGGCGGGCGTCAGGGCGCGGCGCGGAGGGCGTCCAGCTCGCGCGCGACGAAGAGGACGGTCGGATGGTCGGGGGCGACGCGGCGCGCCGCTTCCAGCAGGGCGGAGAGGGCAGGGGAGTCCCCGCGCTCCCGGGCCGATTCGGCGAGGTGGGAGAGGGCGTCGAAGAAGGCGACGTATTCGCCCTCGTTCAGGGCCTCCCGTCCGCGCACGAGCTCCACCGCGGCGCGGAACGCCTCCTCCGCCTTCGCGTCGTCGCGGACCGCCTCGGCGCGATAGGCCTGCCCGAGCGTGTCGGCCAGCTCGATCGACGAGGGGTTGAGGTGCCGCCCCTCCTCGGCGATGCGCAGGGCGAGCTCCTCGTCCTTCAGCATGCGCAGGGCGACGTGGAAGGCCGAGCCCCACGCCTCGACGTTGTGCGGGTCGGCGCGCGCGGCCGCCCAGAACCAGGGCATCAGCTCCACCGAGCGCTCGCCGTCGAGGTGCCGGTGGACCTCCGGGGCACGGATGCCGGCGTTGATCCAGCGCCACGGGTCGGGCCCGTGCGACTCGTGGTCGTCCTCGTCTTCGTGTTCGTGCTCGTCGCGGTCGTGCTCCTTCTCGCACTCCTCGCACGTCTCGCCCTCGCCGTGCTCGTGATGGTGGTGATGGAGATCGTGCATGTCGGAGACGCCGCCGTGGAAGTAGGAGTCGGCCTCGCGGACCATCGCGCCGGCGAGGTCCTTCCGGGCGTCGCCGAGCAGGACGGCGAGCAGGTCGCCGCCCTCCAGGCCCTGCGGGCGGCGCGCCGCGTCCGCCCGCGCCAGCAGGCCCGCGCACAGCGCGGCGGCGGCCGCGGCCCCCGCCGCGCCGCAGATGGCGGGAAGGCGTCTCACAGGCTTTTGCGCTCGAAGAGGAACCGGGCGAGCAGCAGCAGCAGCAGCGCGTAGGCGATGCCGTAGCCCGCGGCCGCGAGGAAGACGGCGGGGTCGACGCCGCCCCAGCCGTGGACGAGGCGCTGCCGCATGTCGAAGAACTCCGCGTGCGGGGCGATCCAGTAGGCGGCGCGCGCCAGCAGGCGCACCGGGCCCCGCGCGCCCTCCGCGAACTCGGGCAGGCGCCGGCCGAAGAAGAGCATCGCGGGGAAGAGGATGGCGAGCAGCGTCGCGTTGGCGGAGGGCGTCAGCAGGAAGGACCCCGCCACGGCCGCCGCCACGACGAGCGCCGAGAACACCGCGTGCAGCGCGAAGGCCTGGAGGAGGCAGAGCGAGAGGCCGTCCCCGCCGCGCAGCGCGGACGAGACCGCCCAGAGCGCGTAGAAGAACGCCAGGGCGGACCACGCCGCGACGACCCCGCCGACGTACTTCCCGGCGAGCAGTTCGCCGCGGGAGACGGGCTTGGCGAGGAGCGGGTAGATGCTCCGGCTCGCGAACTCGCCCGGGAAGAGGCGCGCGCCGACGCCCAGGGAGACGAAGATCGAGTAGCCCCAGACGAGCAGCAGCGCGGCGTCGTCATAGAAGCGCGTGGCGCCGGCGGTTCCGAACGGGCGCGCCAGCGAGAGCGGGACGAGCAGCGCGAGGGCCAGGACCAGCAGCGCGAACAGGTCGTTGCGGCGCCACAGCTCGAGCAGCGAGAGCCGGACGAGCGCGCCGATGCGGCGAAGGCGCCTCCTCATGCCACGACTCCCTTCTCCAGGACGTCGAGGAACAGGCGCTCGAGGTTGCCGCGTCCGTCGCCGGCGAGGCGGTCCACCGGGCCGTGGTAGATGCAGCGCCCGCGCTTCATGATCGCGACATGGTCGCACAGCAGCTCCGTCTCCCCCAGCTCGTGGGAGGAGAAGAAGATCGACTTGCCGCGGTCGCGGAGGCGGCGCAGCAGGTTGCGGAAGTGGATGCGGGCGAGCGGGTCGAGGCCGGTGAACGGCTCGTCGAGGACGAGCAGGTCGGGATCGTGGAGGAGGGCCTGCGCGATGCCGGCGCGCTGGAGCATGCCCTTGGAGTAGGTGCGGAGGGGGCGCCGAGCGGCGTCGGCGAGCTCGACCTCCTCCAGCAGCTCCTCCGTGCGGGAGCGGACCGTCCGGCGGTCCATGCCGCACACGCCGCCGTAGAAGGCGAGCAGCTCGCGGACGTTGAGGTAGGGGTAGTAGTAGGCCGTCTCCGGCATGTAGCCGATGCGGGCGCGGGTGGCCGCGTCGGCGGGGTCGCCGCCGAAGAGGCGCACCGTCCCGGACGTCGGGCGGAGAAGCCCGATCAGCATCTTGATGGTCGTGGTCTTCCCGGCGCCGTTCGTGCCGAGGAACCCCGTCACCTCGCCCCTTGCGAGCGAGAGCGTGAGGTCGTCCACGGCCTTCAGCGCGCCGAACGACCGGCAGACCCCGGAGAGCTCGAAGACGTTTTCGTTCATGCACCCGATTCTAGCACACCGCCGCCCGCGGCGCAAAGCCGTGCGCTCCGAGAATGCCGGCGCATCCTTGCCCGGGGCGCGGGGGCGTGGTAGACTCCGCGCCATGACCTCTTCGTCCCCGAAACCGCCGCCCCGCTGCATCGAGGTCCGCGGCGCCCGCAGGAACAACCTCCGCGACCTCGACGTCGACATCCCCCTCGGGAGGATCGTCGGCGTCGCGGGCGTGTCCGGCAGCGGCAAGTCCTCGCTCGCGCTCGGCGTCGTCTACGCGGAGGGGTCGCGCCGCTACCTCGAGTCGCTCTCCACCTACACGCGCCGCCGCATGACGCAGGCCGCGCGCGCCGAGGTCGACGACGTGCGCTACGTCCCCGCCGCGCTCGCCCTGCACCAGCGCCCCGGCGTCCCGGGCGTGCGCTCCACCTTCGGCACGATGTCGGAGCTGCTCAACTCGATGCGGCTGATGTATTCGCGCCTCGCCTCGCACCGCTGCCCGAACGGCCACTACCACCCGCCGACGCTCGACGTCGCGGCGGAGCGCGAGCTCGTCTGCCCGGAATGCGGCGCGCGCTTCCTCGCGCCCGGCGCGGAGGAGCTCGCGTTCAACTCGCAGGGCGCGTGCCGGCGGTGCGACGGCACCGGCGTCGTCCGCGAGGTGGACCCCGCCACGATCGTCCCGGACGACTCGCTCACGATCGACGAGGGCGCCGTCGCGCCGTGGCAGTCGCTCATGTGGTCGCTCATGAAGGACATCGCCCGCGACATGGGCGTGCGCACCGACGTGCCGTGGCGCGACCTCACGAGGCGGGAGCGCGACATCGTCCTGCACGCCCCGCCCGAGAAGCGCCACGTCGTCTACCAGATGAAGACCGGCGAGAGCGGCGAGATGGACTTCACGTTCTTCAACGCGTTCTACACCGTCGAGAATGCGCTGAAGAACGTCAAGGACGAGAAGGGGATGAAGCGCGTCGCGAAGTTCCTCAGGGAGGGCCCCTGCCCGGACTGCGGCGGCACGCGCCTCTCGGAGAGGGCCCGCGCGCCGCTCCTGCGCGGCATCTCCCTCGACCGCGCCGCCGCGATGACGCTCGCCGAGGCCGAGGAATGGGTGCGCGGCGTCCCGGCGTCGCTCCCCGCGCCGATGCGGCCGATGGCCGAGCGCATCTGCGAGTCGTTCCACGACACATCCCGCCGACTTCTCGAGCTCGGGCTCTCCTACCTCTCGCTCGACCGCGCCGCGTCGACGCTCTCCACCGGCGAGCGCCAGCGCGTCCAGCTCGCGCGCGCCGTCCGCAACCGCACCACGGGCGTGCTCTACGTCCTCGACGAGCCCTCGATCGGCCTGCATCCCTCCAACCTCGAGGGCCTCACGGGCGTGATGGACGACCTCGTCGCCGACGGCAACTCCGTCCTCCTCGTCGACCACGACACGCAGGTCCTCTCGCACGCGGACTGGATCGTCGAGCTCGGTCCCGGCGCCGGCGCACGCGGGGGAACCCTGGTCGCCGAAGGCACTCCGGCGCAGTTGGCGCGGAACCCGAAGTCGGTCATCGGGCCCTTCCTGCACGCGGAGGGCGCGAAGAGGAAATCTCACGCGGAGTCCGCGGAGAAGAAATCTCACGCGGAGTCCGCGGAGTTTTCGCCGGATCGCGCCGGCGGTGCGATCCGGCTGAAGACCGCGGCCATCCACACCGTGAAGCCGCTCGAGGTCGCGTTCCCGAAGGGGCGGCTCAGCGTCGTCACGGGCGTGTCCGGATCGGGCAAGACCACGCTCGTCCTCGAGAGCCTCGTCCCGGCGCTCGCCGCGACAATCGACGGCCGCCCGCTGCCGGCGCACGTCCGCGCCGTCGACGCGCCCGGCATCGCGCACGCCAAGCTCGTCGACGCCACTCCGATCGGCATCAACGTGCGCTCGACCGTCGCGACCTACGCCGACGTCCACGACGAGCTGCGCAAGGTCTACGCCCGCACGCCGGAGGCGAAGGCGCGGGGCCTCAAGGCCGGCGACTTCTCCTACAACACCGGCTCGCTCCGCTGCCCGACCTGCGACGGCACGGGCGAGATCTCCCTCGACGTGCAGTTCCTTCCCGACGTCGACATCCCGTGCCCCGACTGCCGCGGCACGCGCTACTCCAAGGAGGCCTCGTCGATCGTCCGGGCCTGCAAGACCGGCGGGAAAAGCGCCCCGGCTCTTTCGCTGCC
>CAMNDA010000311.1 GCA_946534745.1 uncultured Verrucomicrobiota bacterium
CGAGGTTCGCGAGGACGAGGACGTCCTCGCGGTCGGACGGTCCGACGGTCGGACGGTCGGACGGTCCGACAATGCGACCGTGTGACCGTGTGACCGTGTGACCATATGACCCTTCGACTCCGCGAGCCCTGCGCAGCAGGGCGAGCGAGTTGCCGGGGCCGTGCTGGACCATCTCGAGCGAGGCGCCGGCGGCGAAGGCGGGGAAGGCGGCGAGGATCGTGTTGAGGCGGCGGACGGCGGCGACCTGGTTGTCGGGCGCGCCCCAGCGCAGGGCGGAGGCGCCGTGGACGTCGACCTTCTCCGTCGCGAACCACTCGACGCCGTTCGTGATGCCGAAGCAGCCCTGGCGCGACGCGAGCGCGGCGAGGGCGGTGCGCATCCGGGCGTAGGCGCGCGAGCGCGCGGCGAGGCGGTTGTTGTCGTGCGTCTCGGCGTAGTGCGCGAGCGGGCCGACCTCGGCGGACATCGCCTCCGCGCCGGGCAGGTAGCGCTCGAAGGCCGAGCGGTCCTCGGTCTGGAAGATCTCCGAGTAGGCCCAGTCGAGCCCCTCCTCGGCGATGAGGTTGCGCGTCACCGAGATCTTGCCGCCGAGCCCCTCGAGGAGGAAGACCGTGTCGGGGAACTGTTCGCGCACGCGCGCCACGACGTAGCGCCACGTCTCGGCCGGTACCATGTAGCCGGCGTCGCAGCGGAAGCCGTCGACGCCCTGCGCGCACCAGAACTCGAAGACCGACGCGAGGAACGCGCGCAGCTCCGGGCGGGCGTGGTCGAGCTCGACGAGGTCCTCCCAGACCGTGCCCCAGGCGCCGGGCGAATGGAAGCGGCCGTCGGGCTCGCGGCGGAACCATTCCGGGTGGTGCGTCTGCAGCGCGGAGGCCCAGCCCGTGTGGTTCGCCGGGAGGTCGATGAAGAGCCGCGCGCCGCGCGTGTGGACCGCGTCCGCGAGCTCGCGGAACTGGTCGAGCGGCGTCGCCGCCGTGTCGAACTCCGCGAGCCCGGGGTTCACCGAGAGGAAGTCCGTCGAGGCGAACGGCGAGCCGAAGCGGCCCATTCGCGCGAACGTCGTCGGGACCGGATGCACCGGCAGCAGCTGCACGATGCGGAAGCGCTCGTCGAGGAGGATCGTGTCGAGGCGCGCGACGAGGTCGCGCAGCGTGCCCTCGCGCGGGATCGCCGACCAGCCGGCCGCGTCGAGCGCGGCGGCGCCCTCGGGGAGCGGGGCCGAGCGCTCGAGCGCGCAGTTCGCGCCGAACTGGCGGGGGAACGCGCAGTAGATCGAGCTCCAGCAGACCGTCCAGGCGGGCGCGACCTTCACGAGCACGTCGCCGCCCTCGGGCCAGAACGGGCGGTCCGAGCCCTCGGGGAAGAAGCAGGCCTTCGCGTGGAACGAGCCGATGTCGACGAGCGGGAGGCGCACCGCGAAGCGGCGGACGCCGGCGGTGCCGGGCGCTTTGATCTCCTCCATCGGGACGTCGTTCCAGTCGAGCGCGAGGGGCGGGCGGTCCGCGTCCATCGCCTCGACGAGCTCGCGCCGCTTCCGCTTCGCGCCGCCGAGGGAGGTGCGCAGGACGGCGCGGCCGCCGGAGGCGGGCGCGCCCTCGACGCGGAGCTCGAAGACGATGTCGTCGCCGCTGTGGCGCAGCAGCGAGGAGGACGGGGCGGGGGACTGGACCAGATGCATGGGCCGGCATTCTAGCGGAATCCGCACGCGCGGGCAAGGGCGCGCGAAAAGGGGATGAAAGGGCGGGGGCGGTGTGCTATACTCGCCCGCATGAAACGCAACGCTCCCGCCAAGAACGCCAAGACCGTCGTCGGCGCCATCGACCCCGACGTGCTCGCCTTCACCGTCGGCCAGGACCCCGTCCTCGACCTCCGCCTCGCCGAATGGGACTGCTACGGCACCGCCGCGCACGTGACGATGCTCTCGCGCATGAAGGTGAAGCCGCGCCTCTTCTCGGAGGAGGAGTGCGCCGCCGTCCTGCGCGAGCTCGCGAAGATCCGCGACGCCGCGCGCGCCGGCAAGTTCCGGATCACCGAGGAGGACCAGGACTGCCACCTCGCGATCGAGCGCACGCTCACCGAACGGCTCGGCGACCTCGGCAAGCGCGTCCACACCGGCCGCTCCCGCAACGACCAGAGCGCCACCGCGATCCGGCTCTTCGCCCGCGACCAGCTCAACGGGGAATGGGGGGAGGTCGTCGATCTGGCGGAGGCGCTCGTCCGGTTCGGGAAGCGGCACCGCAAGGTCCCGATGGTCGGCCGCACGCACCTGCAGCCCGCGATGCCGAGCAGCGTCGGCGTCTGGGCGACCGCCTGGGCGGAGGAGCTGCTGGAGGACGGCGAGATGCAGGTCGGCGCCTACGACGTCGTGAACCGCTGCCCGCTCGGCTCGGCCGCGTCCTACGGCGTTCCGCTTCCGATCGGCCGCCTGCTCACGTCGGATCTGCTCGGCTTCCAGGAGCCCGTCGAGAACGTGCTCGCCGCCGGCAACTCGCGCGGCAAGGTCGAGGCGACGGTCCTCGCGGTCCTCGCGCAGACGATGGTCACGCTCTCGCGCCTCGCGCAGGACCTCATCCTCTTCTCGATGCCCGAGTTCGGCTACTTCACGCTGCCGCGGGAGTTCTGCACCGGCTCCTCGATCATGCCGCAGAAGTACAACCCCGACGTCTGCGAGCTCGTCCGCTCCAAGGCGGCGCAGGTCTGCGGCCTCTCCGCGACCGCCAACGCGATCCTCGTCGGCATGCCCGGCGGCTACAACCGCGACCTGCAGGACACGAAGAAGCTGCTCGTGGAGGGGTTCGACACGACGCGCGCCTCGGTGCGCATCCTCGCGCGGCTCGTCGGCGGGCTGGAGGTCCATCCGGACAGGCTCCGCGCCGCGTTCGCCGACCCCGGCGTCTTCGCGACCGACCGCGCGCTGGAGCTCGTCGCGGGCGGGATGCCGTTCCGCGACGCCTACCACCAGGTGCGCGACCACCTCGAGGACCTGCGCGGGATGGATCCCGACGAGGCGATCGCGAAGAAGACGCATCGCGGCGCGCCGGGCGGTCTCGACTTCGGATACTACGACGACTGGATCCGCCGGATCGAACGGCCCTGCCTCGCCCAACGCCGCCGCAAGGTCGCCCGCGCGCTGGACAAACTCCTTCCCGAATCCAGGTAGGGCGCGCGATGTCCGAACGGCTCCAGTGCGTCCTCGCCCGCCTCGGCGTCGACTCGCGCCGCCACTGCGCGTCGATCGTCGCGGGCGGCGCCGTCCGCGTCGACGGCAAGGTCGTGCGCGAGCCCGGGTTCCGCGTCGAGCATCCCGAGACGGCGGTCATCGAGGTCGACGGCCGCCGTGTCTCGCCGCCGCCCGGCGGCGCCGGGCCGCGCACGCGGACGATCCTGCTCGACAAGCCCCGCGGCGTGCTCTGCTCGAAGGAGGAGGGCAGGGGGGAGACCGTCTACGACCTGCTCCGCGGCGTGCGCGAGCGCGTCGTCTCGGCGGGGCGCCTCGACCGCGACTCGGAGGGGCTGCTCGTGCTCTCCAACGACGGCGCGCTCGTGAACGAGCTCACGCACCCGCGCTACGGCCACACGAAGGTCTATCGCGTGCAGGCCGCGGGCGTCTTCGACGACGCCACGCTCGACGCGCTGCAGGGGCCGATGGAGCTGGACGGCCGCCCGCTCGCCCCGGTGCGCGTGGAGTACGTCCGTCGCCTCGCGGACGGCCCGCTCGGCCCGCGCCACCGGCTGCTCTTCACGCTGCGCGAGGGGCGCAACCGCCAGATCCGTCGGATGTGCGAGGCGGTCGGCCTGCGCGTCGAGTCCCTGAAGCGCACGGCGATCAACCGCCTGAAGCTCCCGACGGACCTGCGCGCCGGCGAGTGGCGCGACATCACGGAGCGAGAGCTCGCGCTCCTGCGCCAGGCCGACCCGGCGCCGCTGCGCCCCTGGCGGCCGGGGCCGTCCGCGAGTTCGTCCGGCGATCGGTAGCCGGGGGGCGGCGCGCTAGCCGGCGGCGTCGGCGAAGGCGCGGATGACGGCGACGGCCTGCTCGGGCGTCACGCGTCCGGCGTCGAGGCACAGGTCGTAGGTGCGGACGTCGCCCCAGGTGCGGTCGGTGAAGTAGTCGTAGAAGGCGGCGCGGCGGCGGTCGGCCGTGCGGACGAGCTTGCGCGCCTCGGCCTCGGAGACGCCCTCGCGCGCCGCGACGCGCGCCGCGCGGATCGCGGGGTCGGCGTGGAGGAAGACGCGCACGAGGTGCGGGCGGCCGTCGAGGACGAAGTCCGCGGCGCGCCCGACGATCACGCACGCGCCCTTCGCCGCGATGTCGCGGATCGCCTGGAACTGCGCGAGGCACACCTGCTGCCCGATCGAGGGGCCGGCGGAAGGGTAGGGGGAGCCCCACGAGGCGAAGAAGGGCGCGTCGGCGGGCTTCTCGTCGTGGTGCTCGAAGAGCCCCTCCGCCAGTCCGCTCGCCTCCGCGGCGCGCGCGAGCAGCTCGCGGTCGTAGAACGGCACGCCGAGCGCCTCGGCGAGCCTCTTTCCGATCTCGAGCCCTCCCGCGCCGAACTGGCGGCCGATGGTGACGACGGTGTCCGGATGCATGTCTGTGTCCCTCCTGTCCGGCCCGGAAGGGCCGACGCGCGCATCCTACCATTTTGACGGCGCCGGACGCAAGGGCCCCTGGAAAAAGCGGGCGGTGGATTCTGCCATAGCCGGGCGGAAAAAATGTCGCCTGGCAGGCGACATTTTCACGGGGGCGTTTTCGTAGATTTCTCCCTCGTCGACGGGGAACGTCCCCCGCGACGCAACACCAACCCCCAAAAACAGAAAGAGGAATCCACATGAACGACAACGCCACCAACCCCGCCACGACGGTCTTCGACGCTGCGGACCCCGCCGCCGCCAGGGCAGGATTCAACACCCACCTCTCGTTCTACCACGCGAACGGCAAGAACTCCGGCTTCGCGATCCAGTTCAGCGTCGACCCCGCCACGCCCGACCGCGACGGCGCGCTCTACTTCTCGATCGCGAAGCAGAAGACGGTCGGCAACGCCTCCGCGCAGGGGCTCGACCGCTACGCCTCGTTCGACTGGCAGAACAAGGCGTCGGTGAAGCTCAACTTCATCGAGGTCGCCGAGATCCTGATGGTCCTCGGCGGGCAGGCGTCCGTCCTCACGCACGCGGGCAAGGAGGGCCTCTACCACAATTCGCCATCGGCCACGACCTCGATCTCGTTCAAGCGCGCCGAGGATCCGAACCGGCCCGGCTTCCTGCTCGGCGTGGGCCGCACGCCCAAGGCCGACCCGAACGCCCGGCAGTACTACACGTTCGCGTTCTGGCCCGCGGAGGCGG
>CAMNDA010000312.1 GCA_946534745.1 uncultured Verrucomicrobiota bacterium
CCCCGCCGAGACGCTGCGGCTCTGCTTCGACGCCGTCTCGCGCATCGTCCTGCCGCGCCCCGTCGCCGCCTGGATCGCGCGCCTCGTCGCCGCCTCGCACCCCGACGCCCCGACCGCGCCCGAGGACGTCCGCAAGTACGTCCGCTACGGCGCCTCGCCGCGCGCCGCGATCGCGATGGCCGAGGCCGCGCGCGCCGTCGCGCTCCTCGACGGCCGCCCGTCCGTGGGCTTCGACGACGTCCGCTCCGTCGCCGTCCCGGTCCTCAACCACCGCCTCATCCCCTCCTACCAGGCGCGCCTCGACCATCGCACGCCGGCGTCCCTCGCCGAGTCGCTCATCTCCTCCGTCTCCGAGTCCGGCCTCGACCTCCCCGACTCCGTCCAAGTCGGCTAGCCGCCCCCTCCCCTTCCCCGCCCGTGACCCCCTCCCCGTTCCATCTCGTCTCCCCCTACGCGCCGGCCGGCGACCAGCCCGAGGCCATCGCGAAGCTCGTCGCCGGGTTCCGCGCGGGCGTGAAGGCGCAGACGCTCGAGGGCGTCACCGGCTCCGGCAAGACGTTCACGATGGCGAACGTCATCCGCGACCTCGGGATGCCGACCCTCGTCATCTCCCACAACAAGACGCTCGCCGCGCAGCTCTACGGCGAGCTCAAGGCGTTCTTCCCCGACAACGCCGTCGAGTACTTCGTCAGCTACTACGACTACTACCAGCCCGAGGCCTACATCCCGCAGACGGACACCTACATCGCCAAGGACTCCGCGATCAACGACGAGATCGAGCGCTTCCGCCTCTCCGCCGCCAACGCCCTCGTCCAGCGCCGGGACGTCGTCGTCGTCGCCTCGGTCTCGTGCATCTACGGCATCGGCTCCTCCGACGACTACGCCGGCATGACGCTGCACCTCGCCGTCGGCCAGGAGGTCGACCGCGACGCGATGCTCGCCCGCCTCGTCGAGATCCGCTACGAGCGCAACGACTTCGACCCGAAGCCCGGCTCGTTCCGCGTCCGCGGCGACACGGTCGACGTCTTCCCCGCCTGGAACGACAAGGTCGCCTACCGCATCGGCCTCTTCGGCGACGAGGTGGAGGAGCTCTCCGAGTTCGACCCCGTCTCCGGCCGCACGCTGCGCCGCCTCGACCGCACGATCGTCGCCCCCGCGCGCAACTACGTCCTCCCGCAGGAGAAGATCGAGGCCGGCCTCGCCGCGATCGAGGCCGAGATGCGCGAGCGCGTCGCGTGGTTCAACGCGAACGGGAAGCTGCTGGAGGCGCAGCGCCTGCAGCAGCGCACGGAGTACGACCTCGCGATGATCCGCGAGATCGGCTACTGCACCGGCATCGAGAACTACTCCCAGCCCCTCTCCGGCCGCCCGCGCGGCACGCCCGGCGAGTGCCTGATCGACTACTTCCCGAAGCCGTTCCTCACGATCATCGACGAGTCGCACGCCACGCTCCCGCAGGTGCAGGCGATGTTCCACGGCGACCGCGCGCGCAAGACGATCCTCGTCGACAACGGCTTCCGCCTCCCCTCCGCGCGCGACAACCGCCCGCTCTCCTTCGAGGAGTTCGAGGCCAAGCTCGGCCAGATCCTCTTCGCCTCCGCCACGCCCGGCCCCTACGAGAAGGCGCACGCGAGCCGCGTCGTCGAGCAGGTCGTCCGCCCGACGGGCCTGCTCGACCCGCCCGTCGAGGTCCGCCCGCTCGCCGGGCAGATCGACGACGTGATGGAGGAGATCCGCGCCGCCGCCGAGCGCGGGGACCGCGTCCTCGTCACCGCCCTCACCAAGCGCACCGCCGAGGACCTCGCCGCCTACCTGCGCGAGGCGGGCCTGCGCGTGGAGTACCTCCACTCCGACATCGACGCCCTCGACCGCGTCGCGATCCTCACGCGCCTGCGCAAGGGCGACTTCGACGCGCTCGTCGGCATCAACCTGCTGCGCGAGGGCCTCGACCTGCCGGAGGTGGCGCTCGTCGCCGTGCTCGACGCGGACAAGGAGGGCTTCCTGCGCTCCACCACCTCGCTCATCCAGACCGCGGGCCGCACCGCGCGCCACGAGCGCGGGCGCGTGATCCTCTACGCCGACCAGATCACCGACTCGATGAGGGAGATGATCCGCATCACCGAGCGCCGCCGCCGCATCCAGACCGCGTTCAACGCGAAGCACGGCATCGTCCCGCATTCGGTGAAGCGCACGCTCTCCGAGGACAGCGCCGTGCGCGCCGTCGTCGGCGACGTCGACGCGGCGCTCACCTCCGCCGCGCTCCCGACCGACGCCGCCGCGGCGATCGAGCGGCTCAAGGCCGAGATGCTCGAGGCCGCGAACGCCCTCGAGTTCGAGCGCGCCGCGCTCCTGCGCGACCAGCTGAAGAAGCTCCAGTCCGGCTTGCCAGACGGCCCCGGCTCCGCTACAATGCCGGCCCCGTGCGAACGAAACGGAGAATCGAAGGGAAGACGGCCGCGGCGTGGCTCTGGGCCGCGGCGGCGATCGTCTGCTGGGGCGTGATGTTCCCCGTCGGCGACCTGCTGATGAAGCGGGGCTCGATGCAGCCCTCCTCGGTCGCCGCGTTCCGCTACCTGATCGCATCGCCCGTCCTCTTCGCGGCCGGACTCGCGGCGCGGGGGCGCCGCGCCATGTCGCCGCGCGGCGCGCGCGAGTGGCTCGCGCTCGCCGGCCTGGGGCTCGTCGGCTCCGCCGCGATGGCGCAGCTGCTCTTCGTCGCGCAGGAGAGCGTCGCCTCCGTCAACGCCTCGCTCCTCGAGGCGTACGTCCCGATGCAGGTGCTCGTCCTCGCGATGCTCGGCGGCGCGCGCGCCACGTGGCGGCACGTTGCGAGCGTGGCCGTCGGCTTCGCGGGGAGCCTGCTCGTGCTGCGCGCGGTCGACGGCTCGGGGCTCCGGCTCGGCGCGCTCTCGCGCGGCGACCTGCTCGTCTTCCTCTCGGGCCTCTGCTGGGCGGTCTACACCGCGTGGGGCCGCCCGCTCGCGCGGCGGATGGGCGGACTGCCGTTCACGGCGTGGACCGTGCTCTTCGGCGGGCTCTGGATGCTCCTCTACTCGCCGTGCGCGGGGATCCCCGTCACGCCGCCCGCGACGGCGCTCGAATGGAAGTGCACGCTCTTCCTCGCGCTCGTCCCCACCTGCATCGCGTTCCTCGGCTGGAACGAGGCGCAGAAGGGCGTCCCGCTCGCGCACCTGAGCTTCCTCGAGTACTTCCCGCCCCTCGTCGCCGCGATCGCCGGCGTCGCCTTCTTCGGCGAGACGATCACCGCGTGGCAGTGGCTCGGCATCGCCGTCGTCATCCTCTCCGCCCGGCTCCTGCCGCGGGAGGCGGCCCGCTGACGCCGGCGCGACGAACGGAACGGGGCGGCGGCCGGAAGGCCGCCGCCCCGCACGGGCGCCGCGCCGGAGGCGCGCGCTACTTCGCCTTGTCGGCGATCGCGGCCTGAGCGGCCGCGAGGCGCGCGATCGGCACGCGGAACGGCGAGCAGGACACGTAGTCCAGGCCGATCCGGTGGCAGAACTCCACCGACGTCGGATCGCCGCCGTGCTCGCCGCAGATGCCGCAGTGCAGGTTCGGCCGCACGGCCTTGCCCTCGCGCACCGCCATCTCCATGAGCTTGCCCACGCCGCTCTGGTCGAGCTTGGCGAACGGGTCGTTCTCGAAGATCTTCGCGTCGTAGTAGGCCTCGAGGAACTTGCCCGAGTCGTCGCGCGAGAAGCCGTAGGTCATCTGCGTGAGGTCGTTGGTGCCGAAGCAGAAGAACTGCGCCTCCTCGGCGATCTCGCCGGCGAGCAGCGCCGCGCGCGGGATCTCGATCATCGTCCCGACCTTGTAGGAGAGGTTGATGCCCGAGAGGTTGATCTCGACGTTGGCGGTGTTCACGACGATGTCGCGCACGAACTTGTACTCGTTCACGTCGCAGGTGAGCGGGATCATGATCTCCGGCTTCACGCTCCAGGCCTTGTGGCGGCGCTGGACGTTGATCGCGGCGCGGATGACGGCGCGCGTCTGCATGCGGGCGATCTCCGGGTAGGTCACGCACAGGCGGCAGCCGCGGTGGCCCATCATCGGGTTGAACTCGTGCAGCGAGGCGATGATCTCCTTGATGCGCGTGACGGGCTTGTGCTGCGCCTTCGCCAGGAGCGCGATCTCGTCCTCGCTGTGCGGCAGGAACTCGTGCAGCGGCGGGTCGAGGAAGCGGATCGTGACGGGGTGCCCCTCGAGCGCCTCGTAGAGCTCCTCGAAGTCGGTCTGCTGGAACGGGAGGATCTTCGAGAGCGCGATGCGGCGCTCCTCCTCGGTGTCGGCGCAGATCATCTCGCGGAACGCGGCGATGCGGTCCGGCTCGAAGAACATGTGCTCCGTGCGGCACAGGCCGATGCCCTCGGCCCCCAGCTCGCGGGCCTTGCGCGCGTCGCGCGGCGTGTCGGCGTTGGTGCGGACGTGGAGGCGGCGGAACTTGTCCGCCCACGTCATGATGCGGTCGAACTCGCCCTCGATGCGCGCGTCGACGGTCGTCACGACGCCGTCGTAGATCGCGCCCGTGGCGCCGTCGATCGAGAGCCAGTCGCCCTCGCGGAAGGTCTTGCCGCCGAGCGAGAAGGTCTTGCCCTCCTCGTCCATCGCGATCTCGGTGCAGCCCGAGACGCAGCACTCGCCCATGCCGCGGGCGACGACGGCCGCGTGGCTCGTCATGCCGCCGCGCACCGTGAGGATGCCCTCGGCCGCCTTCATGCCCTCGATGTCCTCCGGCGAGGTCTCGAGGCGCACGAGCACGACCTTCTCGCCGCGCTCGTGCCACGCCTTGGCGTCCGCCGCCGTGAAGACGATCTTGCCGCAGGCGGCGCCCGGCGAGGCGGGCAGGCCCCGGCCGACCATCTTGCCGCGCTTGAGGGAGGCCGCGTCGAACTGCGGGTGCAGCAGCGTGTCGAGGTTGCGCGGGTCGATCATGCAGACCGCCTCCTCCTCGGTGCGGACGCCCTCGTCCACCAGGTCGCACGCGATCTTGAGCGCGGCCTTGGCGGTGCGCTTGCCGTTGCGCGTCTGGAGCATGAAGAGCTTCTTGTTCTCGATCGTGAACTCCATGTCCTGCATGTCGCGGTAGTGCGCCTCGAGCTTCCTGCACACGTCCGTGAACTGCTCGAACACCTCGGGCATCACCTCGGCCATCTTCGCGATCGGCATCGGCGTGCGGACGCCGGCCACGACGTCCTCGCCCTGCGCGTTCATGAGGAACTCGCCCATGAGCTTCTTCTCGCCCGTGGCGGGGTCGCGCGTGAAGGCGACGCCCGTGCCGGACTCGTCGTTGAGGTTGCCGAACGCCATCATCTGGACGTTCACCGCGGTGCCCCAGCTGTAGGGGATGTCGTTGTCGCGGCGGTAGACGTTGGCGCGCGGGTTGTCCCACGAGCGGAAGACCGCCTTGATCGCCTCGGCGAGCTGCACCTTCGGGTCGGTCGGGAAGTCCTGGCCGATCTTCTCCCTGTACTCGGCCTTGAACTGCGTGGCGAGCTCCTTGAGGTCGTCGGCCGTGAGCTCGACGTCCTGCGTGACGCCCTTCTTCGCCTTCATCTCGTCGATGAGCTTCTCGAAGTACTTCTTGCCGACCTCCATCACGACGTCGGAGAACATCTGGATGAAGCGGCGGTAGCAGTCCCACGCCCAGCGCGGGTTGCCGGACTGCTCGGCGAGCGACTGGACCACGGTCTCGTTGAGACCGAGGTTGAGGATCGTGTCCATCATGCCCGGCATCGAGGCGCGGGCGCCGGAGCGGACGGAGACGAGCAGCGGGTTCTTGGCGTCGCCGAACTTCTTGCCGCAGGACTCCTCGAGCTTCGCGACGTAGTCCTTGATCTGCGCCTGGATGTCCTCGCCGATCGTCTTGCCGTCGTCGTAGTAGCGCGTGCAGGCCTCGGTCGTGATCGTGAAGCCCTGCGGGACCGGGAGGCCGAGGGAGGCCATCTCCGCGAGGTTGGCGCCCTTGCCTCCGAGGAGGTTGCGCATGTCGGCGTTGCCTTCGGTCTTTCCGGCGCCGAAGAAGTAGACGTATTTGGTCGTTTCGGCCATGTCGTTTTCCTTTTCTTTCTTTTCCTTGGTTTTGCGAATGCGCGGGAGTCTACCGAAACGCCCCCCGTGGGTCAAGGAAAACCGCCCGCGCGCGAGGACGGTCGACGCAAGGGCGCCCGCGCGTTTTTAGCGGACATTCCATCTGGACTGTGCTAGAATGCATCGCCGAACAACCCTTCCGTCCCATGCACAACGACTCCCACCCCGACTGGAGCGCGATCGCCGCCTGCGACGCGCACATGCACCTCTACCGCGGCCGCTCCTTCGCCTGGAACCTGCAGATGATGCGCGGCTACATGGAATGGTTCGGCCTCGAGCGCGCCGCGCTCATGGCCCTCCCCGCGATGACGGAGAACCCGTGGTGGCGCGACGACGGCTCGAACCTGCGCTGCCTCGGCGTGAAGGCCGCCCTCAACGCCGAGAACCCCGCGCGGAAGGTCTACGCCTTCGCCGGCCTCCATCTCGGCGACGGCGCCGCGCCCTCGTCCGCGGAGGACTTCGCCGACCAGGCGCGCCGCGCACTCGACATGGGCTACGACGGCTTCAAGTCGCTCCAGGGCAAGCCGGGCCTGCGCAAGCGCTGCGGCTTCGCGCTCGACGCGCCCGTGCTCGACCCGTTCTACGCCGTCCTCGAGGAGCGCGGCCGCCCGCTCGTCTTCCACGTCGGCGACCCGGCCGACTTCTGGGACGTCGAGAACGCCCGTCCGGACGCGAAGGCGAACGGCTGGGTCTACGACGAGACGTTCCCGTCGCTCGCGCGGCTGCGCGCCGAGGCGGAGAACGTCCTCCGGAAGCACCCCGCGCTCGCCGTCAACTTCGCCCACGTCTTCTTCCTCGGCGAGGACCCCGACGAGGCGGAGCGTCTCCTCGAGGCCTACCCGAACCTCGGCCTCGACCTCACGCCCGGCTGGGAGATGAACATCGGCTTCACGAGGTTCCACGACCGCTGGCACGGGATCGTCGAGCGCTTCCCCGACCGCTTCTACTTCGGCACCGACAACGCCAACTGGCACGCCTCGGCCGACCTCGCGTCCTACGACGAGCCGTTCCGCTGGGCCTACGACATGGACCGCTCGCTCCTCGGCGAGGACCCCGCCGCGTTCAAGGTCCGGTGCGGCGAGGACGTGCACGAGTTCCGCCCGTTCGGGCTCTCCCCCGCGACGCGCGAGGCCGTCCTGCGCGGCAACTTCCTCCGCCGCTACGGCGCCGAGCCGGTCCCGGTGGACCGCGACGCCGCTTTCGAGGAGGCCCGGCGCCTCTGCGCGTTCGTCGACAAGCGCTGGCCCGCCGGGACGCACCCCGACTCGTGGCGCACGACGCTGGGCATCCTGCGCCGCTGGACCGCCTCGCCCGACGCGCTCTTCGCGCCGGAGCCGTTCGAGGGCTAGCGCACGCCGCTACTTCGCCTTCGGCAGCTCGCCGGTGGCGAGGAAGGAGTCGACCTCCTTCTTGTCGGGGACCGAGGGCGCCGCGCCGGGGCGCGTCACGGCGATCGCCGCGGCGGCCGATGCGCGCCGGAGCGCCTCCTCCTCGGACGCGCCGCGCGAGATCGCCGCGAGGTAGTAGCCGGTGAAGGTGTCGCCCGCGGCGGTGGTGTCGACGGCGTCCACCCGGAACGCCGGGACGCTGACCGGCGCCGCGCCGCCGGGGCCGGAGGAGATCGCCCCCTTGTCGCCCATCGTCACGACGAACCGCGCGTCGCGGTACTTGATGCGCAGCGCGACGAGCGCCGCGCCCGGGTCGGAGCCGGCGGGCAGGCCCGCGAGGCCCGCGGCCTCGATCTCGTTCACGAGGAAGAGGTCGACGAGGTCGAGGGGGAGCTTCGCGATGCGCTCGTCGAAGGGCGACGGGTTGAGCGCGACCGTCATCCTCTTCTCCTTCGCGAGGCGGATGCCCTCGGCGACGCAGGACGTCTCGTTCTGGACGAGGAAGACGTCGCCCGGATGCGCGTACGAGAGGCCCGCGACGAGCTGCGCCTGGGTGATGCGGCCGTTCGCGCCGGGGTAGACGAGGATGCAGTTGCTCCCGTTCCTGTCGACCTGGATCACGGCGTGGCCGGTCGTGGAGCCGATCGTCGAGACGCGCGCCGTGTCCGCCCCCGCCTCGCGCAGCGGGACGAGGAGCCAGGAGCCGTCCGCGCCCACGGCGCCGACGAGCGCGACGAGCGCGCCGGCCTTCGCGAGCGCGGTCGTCTGGTTGAAGCCCTTGCCGCCGGGGTAGAGGTCGAAGGAGGACGCCGTCTCGGTCTCGCCGGGGACGACGATGTGGTCGAGCTTGTAGACGCGGTCGATGTTGACGGAGCCGAGGACGAAGACGCGCATGGCGGAAGGCGGGGCTGGTGTGGGGCGGGCGCGCCTAGCCGATGCCGGTGGCGCGGCGGGAGAGGTATTCGGTGAGGCCCTTGTCGAAGGGCGTCTTGGTCGAGAGCGGGACGTAGTCCGCGCGCATGCCGCTGCAGCCGTCCGTGAGCATCTTCACGAACGCGTCCACGCGGTCGAGGTAGTCGGCCCGGATCGACTTGGGGTCGAGCTCGAGCTCCGTCGGGCCCTCCAGGTCCTGGAAGTGCACGAACTCCTTGAACGGGAAGCGCAGCTCCTCCTCCGCCATCACGTGCAGCACGATGAGCTCGTGCCGGCGGTAGTGGATGTGCTGGAACGCCTTCATGAGCTGGGAGGTGTCGCCCAGCAGGTCGCTGATCACCACCACGACGCCGCGCGGCGGGATGCGCTCGGCGACCTCGTCGAAGATGGGCGAGAGCTCCGTCTCGCCGCCGACCTCGGCCGCGTCGATGAAGCGCAGCAGGTTGAAGAGCTGGCTCTTGCTCGCCTTGGCGGGCAGGAACTCGCGCACCTTCGTGTCGAACGTCGTGAGCCCCACGCCGTCCTGCTGCCCGATGAACATCGAGGAGAGGCCGGCGGCGAGGTACTTGGCGTATTCGAACTTGGAGAGCGGCCGACCCTCGAACGGCGCCGCGAGCTCGCCGCGGTAGTCCATCGAGCCGGAGCAGTCGAGGCAGAGCATCACGCGGACGTTCGTCTCGGCCATGGACTGCTTGATGTAGTAGCGGTCCTTGCGGCCGTAGACCTTCCAGTCGATCATCTTGATCTCGTCGCCGGGAAGGTACTGGCGGTAGTCGGCGAACTCGACCGACGCGCCCTTCTTCGCGCTGCGGTGGCGGCCCGTGATGAAGCCGTCCATCGGCGCCCGGCACATGAACTCGCACCGGTTGATCGTGGCCGTCGTCGAGACGGGCAGCCACTTCATGAAGGACGGGAGGGCGTTCGGCATCGCGGGGGCGGGCTAGATGTCGAGCGAGTCGGAGGGCTTGAGCGACTGAAGGAGCATCTTCACGATGTCGTCGCTCGAGACGCCCGCGGCCTCGGCCGCGAACGTGGTGATGCAGCGGTGGCGCAGCACCGGCAGCGCGACGGCCGTGACGTCCCCCGTCGTGCAGTGGTGGCGGCCCATGATGACGGCGCGCGCCTTGGCGGCGTTGATGAGCGCGAGGCCCGCGCGCGGGCCCGCGCCCCAGCCGACCATCTCGCGCACGTAGTCCGGCGCCTCGGGCTGCTTCGGTCGCGTGGCGCGGACGAGGTTGCGGGCGTAGTCGATGACGTGCGGCGCCACCGGGACGCGCTTCACGACGTCCTGCGCGCGCAGGACCGTCTCGCCGTCCATCACCTTCTTGAGCTCGACCTTGCGCGCGCTCGTCACGTTCGTGATGATCGTGCTCTCGTCCTCGGCGCTCGGGTAGGTGACGATGATGTTGAACATGAAGCGGTCCATCTGGGCCTCGGGCAGCGGATACGTGCCCTCCTGCTCGATCGGGTTCTGCGTAGCGAGGACGAAGAACGGCTTCGGGAGGTCGTACGTCTGCGAGCCCACGGTGATGTGGTGCTCCTGCATCGCCTCCAGCAGCGCCGCCTGCGTCTTCGGCGGGGTGCGGTTGATCTCGTCCGCGAGCAGCATGTTCGTGAAGATCGGGCCCTTGACGAAGCGGAACTGGCGCTCGCCGGTGCTCTTGTTCTCCTCCAGGACGTCCGTGCCGGTGATGTCCGACGGCATCAGGTCCGGCGTGAACTGCACGCGCTTGAACCCGAGGTCGAGGACGTGCGAGAGCGTCGAGATGAGCAGCGTCTTGGCGAGGCCCGGCACGCCCATCAGCAGCGCGTGGCCCTTCGCGAAGACCGCCATCAGCACCTCGGTGACGATGTCCGCCTGGCCGATGACGACCTGCGAGATGTTCTCCATCAGCGCGCGGTAGCCGCTCTCGATGCCGGCGATGAGCTCGATGTCGTCCGCCGACATCTCCGGCGGGCGGTAGTTCGGGTCGACCTTGAGCTCGGGGGCCTTCCAGTCGGAGCCGGCCGAGAGGTTCGGCGCCTTGGGCTCGGGCATCGCGGGCTTGGCCGGCTCCTTCTTCGCGGCCGGGGCGGCGGCGGGCGCCTTCTTGGCGGCGGGGGCCGGCGCGGCGGCGGCCGGGGCCTTCGCCGCGGGCGCGGG
>CAMNDA010000313.1 GCA_946534745.1 uncultured Verrucomicrobiota bacterium
GAGAAGATGCTCGCCGCGATCATGAAGAAGCTCGAGAAGAGCGCCCCCGCCCGCGCCCTGATGGCGATCGGCCTCTCCCGCGTCGTCGGCCGCAAGATCATCGCCCAGCTCGGCGGCCGCATGCGCATCATCATCGTCGGCGGCGCGGCGAGCGACCCGGACGTGCTCCGGCAGTGGTCGAAGTTCGGCATCACGACCCTCCAGGGCTACGGCCTCACCGAGACGGCCCCGATCTCCGCCCTCGCGCCCGAGAACGCCATCGTCTTCTCCTCCGTCGGCAAGGCGCTGCCCGGCCACGAGCTGCGCATCGCGGAGCCCAACGACGAGGGCGTCGGCGAGATCGAGGTGAAGGGCCCCTCCGTGATGAAGGGCTACTTCCGCAACGAGGACGCCACGAGGGAGTGCTTCGACGGCGACTGGTTCCGCACGGGCGACCTCGGGACGATGGACGAGAACGGCTACATCACGATCACCGGGCGCAAGAAGTCGCTCATCGTGAACCGCGAGGGCAAGAACATCTACCCCGAGGAGGTCGAGCTCGTCATCAACGCCTGCCCGCACATCCTCGAGTCGATCGTCCTGGGCTACCACGTCCCGGGCGAGAAGAAGGGCGAGCACGTCGGCGCGATCGTCGTCGCCGACCTCGACAAGATCGCCGAGGAGCGCAACAAGTCCGACTCCTCCTCCGCCTCGCCGCTCTCCGACGACCAGATCCGCGACCTCTGCCTCAAGGAGATCCGCGAGGCGATGAAGCAGATCTCCACCTACAAGCACCCGCGCCGCATCCAGGTCCGGTTCGAGCCGCTCCAGAAGACCAACACGCTCAAGGTGAAGCGCTACCTCTACTCGCTCGACTCGGGCGACGAGGAGGCGTAGGCCGGGCGCGCCCCGTCCGCGAGGAGGCCCGGACATGGACGCGCCCCCGCCCCCCGCACCCCGCCGCGCGGCGTTCCTCCTCGTCGGCTGCACGGCGTCGGGGAAGACCGCGGTCGCGCACGCGATCGCCCGCGAGACCGGCGCGATCGTCCTCTCCGCCGACTCGATGCTCGTCTACCGCGGCATGGATGTCGGCACCGCCAAGCCGACCGCCGCCGAGCGCGCGGGCGTCGTCCTGCGCGGCGTCGACCTCGCGGACCCCGACGAGCCCTTCAGCGCCGGCCGCTGGCTCGAATCGGCGCGCGAAGCCGCGCGCGAGGCCGCGGAGGCCGGCCGCGACCTGGTCGTCGCCGGCGGCACCGGGCTCTACGTCTCCGCCCTCCTGCGCGGCATCGACACGCGGGAGGCCGATCCCGGCCGCCGCGCGGAGCTCGAGGCGCTCCTCGCGCGCGAAGGCACGGGGGCGCTCGTCGCGCGCGCGGAGTCCCTTTCCCCCGGATCCACCGCGGCCATCGACGCGAAGAACCCGCGGCGGCTCGTCCGGCTCGTCGAGATCCTCGAATCTCACGCGGAGTCCGCGGAGTCTTTTTCACACGCAGAGAACGCAGAGAGCGCAGAGCCCCGTTCCGGCGAAGCCGGCTCCCCCGCCGGGGGAGCTGCCGAGCGGAGCGAGGCGGAGGGGGTCGGTCACGCGGAGTCTTTTTCACACGCAGAGAACGCAGAGAGCGCAGAGCTCCCTTCCGGCGAAGCCGGCTCCCCCGCCGGGGGAGCTGCCGAGCGCAGCGAGGCGGAGGGGGTCGGTCACGCGCCCCTCGTCGGCCTCGACTTCCCTCCCGATGTCCTCAACGCCCGCATCGAGCGGCGCGCGCGGGCGATGTTCGAGGGCGGGCTGCTCGACGAGGTCCGCGCGCTGTGCGAGCGGTTCCCCGGCTTCGAGCGCTCGACCGCCGGCGCGGGCATCGGCTACGCCGAGGCGCTCGCCGCGCTGCGCGGGGAGATCTCCGCGGACGAGGCCGTCGCGCGCACCGCGCTGCGGACGCGCCGCCTCGCGAAGAAGCAGCGCACCTGGTGGCGCCACCAGGCGCGCGTCGAATGGGTCCGCGGCCCCGCGGACGAAGCGGACGTCGCCCGCGCCGCGCGCGGCGTCCGGGACCTTTGGAGCCACTATGGAAAAGTCCCCCTCTCCCTCTGATTCCCGCCGGACCGGTTCCGTGCCCGGGGCTTCTGCCCCGGGAAGTTCCGCCGCACCGTCGCCGCCGCCGACCGGCCTCAAGGCCGCGTTCCGGGGCAGCGAGGACTTCCTCCCGCGCGAGAAGCTCGCGCGGCTCGGGCCGGGCGCGCTCTCCGACGCGGAGCTCGTCGCGATCTTCCTGCGCACGGGCCGCCCCGGGCGCAACGTGCTCCAGGTCGCGGACGACCTCCTGCGCGCCTACGGCGGCAACCTGCGCCTCCTCTCGCAGGAGAGCGCCGCGCGGCTCGAGGGGCTCGGCTCGATCGGGCGCGTCCGCGCGCTGGAGCTCACCGCGGTGTTCGAATTCGCGCGCCGCATCGCGATGCACTCGCAGGAGGCGCAGCCGCTGCTGGAGACGCCCGAGCAGGTCGCGCGGTTCGTTCACGGGCTGGTCCTGCAGGACCCGACCGAGAGCTTCTACGTCCTGCCGCTCGACCGCAAGATGCGGCTGTGCGACCGCGTCCAGCGCCAGCGCCTCTGCGTGTCGCGCGGAACGGCGGACGCCTCGCCGGTCCATCCGCGCGACGTCTTCCGCGAGGCCGTCCGCGTCGACGCGTGCTTCGTCGTCGTCGCGCACAACCACCCCTCCGGCGACCCGACGCCCTCGCCGCAGGACCTGCGCATCACGCGCGCGCTCGTCGACGCGGGCCGCGTCGTCGGCATCCCGCTCGTGGACCACGTCGTCGTGGGCGGCCTGCCGGACCTGCGCGGCCCGGACGGCTCCATCGACACGACGCGCTGCTTCGACCTCGTCCCGCGCTTCCGCTCCCTGCGGCGCACGGGCGCGGTCGACTTCGAGCTCGTCTAGGCGCTACCGCGCGAGGCACGCGACGGCGTGGCCGGGCGCGACCCCGCGGAGCGCGGGGTCGGAGGAGGAGCACTCCGGACGGGCGCGGTCGCAGCGGGGCGCGAAGACGCAGCCGCCGCGCGACCAGTCGCGGGGCGGCGGGACTCGCCCCGGGATGACGGCGAGGTCCTCGACCGAAGTCCCCTCGAGCCGCGGAACGGCGCGCAGCAGCGCCGCGGCGTAGGGGTGCGCGGGGCGCGCGAGGACGTCCGCGACGGGGCCGTCCTCGACGACGCGCCCGGCGTAGAGCACCGAGAGCGTCGAGGCGTATTCCGAGACGAGCGCGAGGTTGTGCGTGACGAGCAGCACCGCCGCCCCGCGCGCGCGGCAGAGGCCCCGCAGCAGGTCGAGCGCCTTGCGCTGCATGAGGACGTCGAGCGCGGTCGTGGGCTCGTCGGCGACGAGCAGCGAGGGCCGCTGCGCCATCGCCATCGCGATGCACACGCGCTGCGCCATCCCGCCCGAGAGCTCGCACGGGTAGGCGCGCAGGAGCCTCTCCGGGTCGGGCAGGCCGACCTCGGCGAGCAGCTCCCGCACGGCGCGCTCGCGCTCCGCGCGCGGCGTGCCGTGCGGCACGGCCTCGCGCATCTGCGTCCCGACGGAGAGGACCGGGTCGAGCGCCGTCATCGGGTCCTGGAAGACGTAGGCGACGCCGCCCGCGCCGCGCGCCGCGCGCAGCTCGCGCGGGGACATCGCCAGCAGGTCGCGCCCGCGCAGGAGCGCGCGCCCGGAGATCCGCGCGCCGGGGCCGTCGGCGGGCGGCAGGCGCGTGAGGGCGGCGGCCGTGACGCTCTTGCCGCAGCCGCTCTCGCCGACGAGGGCGTGGAACCCGCCCTCCGGGACGCTGAAGGAGACGCCGCGGACGACCTCGACCGGCCCTCCGCCGCCGGGCATCGGCAGCGCGACGCGGAGGTCTTCGACGGCGAGGGTCGGCTCCACGCTACGACTTTCCGCAGCAGTTCTTGTACTTCTTGCCGCTGCCGCAGGGGCAGGGGTCGTTGCGGCCGGGCTTGCGGGAGCGCGTCGGGACGGCCTGCGGCGCCGGGCCGGCGCCGGGCGCGCCCTGCGCGGCCGCGG
>CAMNDA010000314.1 GCA_946534745.1 uncultured Verrucomicrobiota bacterium
GACCGCGTCGTCGCCGTGGTCAAGGTCGAAAAGGACCCCGCGGCGCGCATCCTGCTCATGGTCGAGAACGGCTACGGCACGCTGAACACCTTCGACGCGTATCCGATCCACAAGCGCGGCGGCAAGGGCGTGCGCTCGATCGACACCGGCGACCGCAACGGCAAGGTCGTCTTTGCGGCGGCGGTGCACCTGGAGCGCCCGGACTCCGACCCCGCGGTCGAGACCGGCGAGAAGGCCACGCTGCCCGCCGACCAGATTCTTGTGGTCACCGCCAAGGGCCAGCTCATCCGCACCTCCGTGGGCTCCATCCGCGAAACCGCCCGCGGCGCCAAGGGCGTGCGCATCGTCAACGTCGCCGCCGGCGACGCCGTGGTCTCCGCGACCGTGGTGCCGGATTCTGGCGAGGACGGAGCCTCGCCATCAGGACTCCCCGACTCCCCCGAGCCCGTGCCTCCGCCCTCTCCCGCCGAGCGCGAGTAGACATGCCGCCGAGCCCCGCCGCCTGGCGCGAAGCGAGTCCTGATGGCCAGGCTTCGCCCTGGCCTAAACCTCCCTCCGCCCCCAGTCGCGAAGCGAGTCCTGATGGCCGGGCTCCGTCCCGGCCAATCAAGCGCTACCGCCGCTTCCCCTACTACGACTACTCGCGCGGGGCCGCGCTCTTCCTCACCATCTCCACCTCGCCGCGCGCCGATCTCTTCGGCCGCGTGGTCGAAGCGAAGATGGAGCTCTCCCCTCTCGGCGCAGAGGTGCTCGAAAGCCTCGAGGCGATCCCTCGCTTCAATCCCGGCTTCGCCCTCCACGGCCACGTGGTCATGCCGGACCACGTGCACTTCAACCTCTGGCTGCCGCCTCGTCTTCCCGACCCCGTGAAGGCTCTCGGCTCCGCCATCCGCCGCTTCAAGACCTGGACCGCGACCTGCGCCCGCAAGCGGCTCGGCGTCGCCTCGCTCTGGCAACAGGGCTGCCACGACCGCATCTGCACCTCCGAGCGATTCATCGACTCCACCGAGCGCTACATCGCCTACAATCCGCTCAAATGGGAGCTCGGCAAGAACCAGCCCGAGTTCCTCCGCATCCGCGAGCCGCTCAATTCCCCGCGCCTCGATCCGGCGGAATACTGGCGCGGCGTCGGCAATACAGAACTGCTCAACCCGAAGCAAAAGATCCTTTCGCTCCGCGTCTCGCGACAGGCCAAGGACTTCAATCGCCTCCTTGCGCGCGTACAGGATGCCACGCGTGCGGGGTACGCAATTATGAGCGGCTTCATCAGCCCGGGCGAACTCGCCGTGCGCGACATGCTGCTCGCCGATCCCATGGCGCGCCTGATCCGCATCCTCCCCGACCGCATGGCCCTCGGCCACCGCCCCGAAAGCCGCTATCTCCCGGCAATCCAGGAACGCCGCTACCTTGAAATCGCCGAAGGCAACGAACCGAGCGAGTTCTCCCGCGCCGCCTGCCTCGACCTCAACGCCGCGATCGCCTCCATCGCCACCGAAGGCGAAGGCCTGGCGGTGTATTGGAAGGCGGAGGGGCCGACCGTGATTGGCGAGGGCGGAGCCTCGCCATCAAGACTCGCTTCGCGTCACGCGGGCGTTATTTCGCCAGATCAAATCTTCACGCAGACCTGATGGCCAGGCTCCGCCCTGGCCTAAACGAACATCCACTTCACAACGATGCCGAATCCTCCAGCCCAGCCTCCCTCCGCCCTACCCCCCGGAAAGACTCCGCCCGGCGGGACCAACCAATGGCTCGGCCTATTCCTCCGCACCCGCGACGCCATAATCAAGCTCTTTGCCTGGTTCGTGGCGCTGTGGTGCGGCACGGGGGCGTGCTTCCTGCTCTGGTGCGCGTTTTGCATCGGCACGGGGCGCTGGGGTTCGGACCGGCCGGTTCTGGATGCGGCGTTGTTTCTGCTGGGCGCGGTTCTCTGTCCGCTCTTCGCTTGGTTCTCCATCCGTGTAGTCCTTCCGCGCATCCGACGAGACCAGGACCGCCAGTTGGAATACGTCCGCGAACACGGCGGACCCCGCCACGCAATCAATGTCTTTCTCTTCGGCGAGCCCGCCGGAACCAGTCCTGATGGCCAGGCTCCGTCCTGGCCAAAACAAACGACCCCGACCAAATGAACACGCAAATCTTTCCCGGCCAACCCTGGCTCGACACCGAGGGCAAGCGCATCCAGGCGCACGGCGGCTCGATCCTCTTCGAGGACGGCGTCTACCACTGGTACGGCGAGAACAAGGAGAAGACCGACGGCGCCAAGCCCGCCGACGGCTCGCCGCGCATCTGGCACTGGGGCGTGCGCAGCTACCGCTCGACGGACCTCGTGAACTGGGAGGACGAGGGCCTGATCATCCCGCCGCGCCCCGACGAGCCGGGCCACCCGCTCCATCCCGCCTCGATGATGGACCGCCCGCACATCGTCCGCAACGCGCGCACCGGCAAGTACGTCGCGTGGCTCAAGATCATGCAGCCGGACGGCACGCAGTCGGAGACCGTCCTCGCCGCCGACCGTTTTCTCGGCCCCTACGAAGTGGTCCGCACCGGGCTGCGCCCGCTCGGCATGAGCGCCGGCGACTTCGACCTCGCCGTCGCGCCCGACGGCAAGGCCTACTACTACTTCGAGCGCGTCCACAGCGAGCTGATCTGCGCGGACCTCACGGACGACTACACCGACGTCACGGGCTACTACAGCACGCACTTCCCGCGGCCGTATCCGCCCTACGTCCGCGAGGCGCCGGCGCACTTCGTCCGCAACGGGAAGCACTACCTCATCACCTCCGGGACGAC
>CAMNDA010000315.1 GCA_946534745.1 uncultured Verrucomicrobiota bacterium
CGGCAAGGCGGACGACTGGGTCTGGGGCCCGACGCTCATCGGCGCGATCCTCGTCACCGGTATCCTCCTCACGGCCGCCCTGCGCCTCGTCCACCTCTTCAACCTCAAGCGCGCGTTCCGCTACACGTTCGTCACGGAGTCGGACGGGCACGGCGAGGTGACGAGCTTCGGCGCGCTCTGCACCGCGCTCTCCGCCACGATCGGCACGGGCAACATCGTCGGCGTCGCCACCGCGATCGGCACGGGCGGCCCCGGCGCGCTCTTCTGGATGGAGGTCGCCGCCTTCTTCGGCATGGCAACGAAATACGCCGAGGGCACGCTCGCCGTGAAGTTCCGCGAGGTCGGCCCCGACGGCAAGGTCCTCGGCGGCCCGTTCTACTACATCGAGAAGGGCCTCGGCAGGAGCTGGAAGTGGCTCGCCGTGCTCTTCGCCGTGTTCGGCGTCGTCGCGGGCATCATGGGCATCGGCACGATCACGCAGATCCAGGGCATCACGTCCGCCGCGGACCGCTTCTTCAAGCTCTGCGTCTACAAGGGCGCCGCCGCCCCCGGCTTCGACCTCTTCGGCGCGCACTACTCCTGGGCGATCGCCGTCACGGGCCTCGTCGTCACCATCTGCGTCGGCCTCGTCGTCATCGGCGGCCTCAAGCGCATCGCGAGCGTCTCGACGGTCGTCGTGCCGTTCATGGCGATCTCCTACGTCCTCGTCTGCGCGTTCCTGCTCCTGGGCAACCTCTCCGAGGTCACCGCCGCGATCGAGCTCGTCGTCCGCCTCGCCTTCAACCCGCGCGCCATCGCGGGCGGCGTCGCCGGCACGGTCTTCATCGCCATGCAGAAGGGCATCGCCCGCGGCATCTTCTCCAACGAGGCGGGCCTCGGCTCCGCCCCGATCGCCGCCGCCGCCGCCAAGACCAACGAGCCGGTGCGCCAGGGCCTCGTCTGCATGACCGGCACGTTCATCGACACGATCGTCATCTGCACGATGACGGGCCTCGCGATCGTCGTCACCGGCGCGTGGGACCCCGCGCTGCAGCTCGAGGGCGTGGACATCACGATCGAGGCCTTCAGCCGCGGCCTCGGCTTCCTGCCGCACGCGGACGTCGTCGGCCCGCTCTTCCTCTCCGTCGCCCTGGCGTTCTTCGCCTTCACGACGATCCTCGGCTGGGACTACTACTCGGAGAAGTGCCTCGAATACCTCGTCGGCACGAAGCGCCAGGGCATCGTCCTGGCCTACCGCCTGCTCTACGTGCTCGTCGTCTTCGTCGGGCCCTATCTCACGGTCAAGGTCGTGTGGGGCATCGCCGACACGTTCAACGGCCTCATGGCCTTCCCGAACCTGGTCGCGCTCGTCCTGCTCTCGCCGACGGTGGCGCGCCTGACGCGCGACTACTTCCGCCGCCTCCGCGCCGGCGAGATCAAGGAATGAACCGTCCGACCGTCCGACCGTGCGACCATCTGACCGTGTGACCGTCCGACCATGAAACAGAAGCTCCTCCTCCTAGCCTCGGTCGCCGTCGGCGTCCTCGCCGCGTTCCTCGCGCACGCCTGGCTCCGGGCGCGCGGGGCGGAGGTGGACCGCCGCCTCGCCGCGATCGAGCGCAGCCAGCGCACGGCCGAGATCCTCGGCGCGCGCCACGCGCTGCCGAAGGGCGCCGTGCTGCGGCGCGAGGACGTCGCGCCGATGCGCACGCTCGCCGCCGTGACGAGCGAGGACAACATCCCCGCCGACCAGGCCGTCCTCGTCCTGGGCCGCCCGCTGCTGCACGCGGTCGCGGCCGAGGACCCGATCCTCTGGAGCTACATCGACGGCGGGCGCGACGCCTCGCGCGGTCTGGCGGACAGCATCCAGGCGCGCATGCGCGCCGTCTCGATCCCGGTCTCGGGCGCGGCGGCGGTCTCGGGGCTCGTGCGCCCCAACGACCACGTGGACGTGCTCGGCTCCTTCTCGCTCCCCGCCGAGGGCGGCGCCGCCGGCGGCGCCGAGCCGGAGCTGGTGACGCTCACGGTCCTGCAGAACGCCACGGTCCTCGCGACCGGGACGGAGACCGCGCGCTCGGGCTCGCGCCGCGAGGGCGCGGGCTACGGGACGGTGACGCTGCTCGTCTCGCCGCGCGAGGCGGAGGTGCTTGTCTTCGCCCAGCAGATGAAGGGCCGCCTCTTCCTGACGCTGCGCAACCCCTCGGACCTGCACTTCGAGGAGAAGCTCCCCCGCGTCGACTTCCGCAAGATCGAGGAGGAGCTCGAGGGCCTCAACGCCGAGCGCCAGAAGCGCCTCGGCGCCGCCTCCCGCGCCACAGCCCGGTAGCGCCCCGCCGCCCCGCGCCCTCCCGCGGCGCCCGCGACGCCGCGGGCGCGCGTTTTTCCCTTGCCCGCGCGCGGGGGTTCGGCTAGAATCCGCCGCCTTTTCCGGAACGAAACACAGGAGAACACCACCATGGCCGGCATCTTCAAGGCTTACGACATCCGCGGCGTCTACGGCACCGAGATCACCGAGGGCATCGTCCGCGACATCGCCCGCGCGTTCGTCACGTTCCTCGGCTGCAAAAAGATCGCGGTCGGGCGCGACTGCCGCGTCTCGTCCGGCTCGCTCTTCGACGCGTTCGCCGCCGGCGCGACGGAGCTCGGCGCGGACGTGGTCGACCTCGGCCTCTGCTCCACCCCCATCTCCTACTACGCCAACGCGAAGCTCGGCTGCGACGCGAGCGTGATGATCACCGCCTCCCACAACCCGAAGCAGTACAACGGCCTCAAGCTCTGCCGCGCCAGCGCCGTCCCGATCTCCGGCGCGACCGGCATCGCGGACATCGAGCGCATCGTCGCGGAGAAGTCCTTCGCCCCCGCCGCGGCGAAGCCCGGCACGGTCTCGAAGGCCGACGTCGGCGCGGACTACGCCGCCTTCGTCCGCTCGTTCGCGCAGCTGGCCAAGCCCGTTCGCATCGCCTGCGACT
>CAMNDA010000316.1 GCA_946534745.1 uncultured Verrucomicrobiota bacterium
CCGTCGCACGAACCCCGCCACGCGATGGAAGAGACGAACCTCCGCGCCAAGACCCTGCGCCTGCTCCGCTCCGCGGGCGGGGCGTGGCTCGCGCTCGCGCTGCTGCTGGCGGTGTGCGCGCTCACGAGCGCGCCGTTCCGGAGCCCGCAGAACCTGCTCAACATCGTCCGGCAGTCCTCCTACGGCGGCATCGTCGCGCTCGGGATGACGTTCGTGATCGTCTCGGGCGGCATCGACCTCTCCGTCGGCTCGCTCTTCGCGCTCTCGGGCGTCTGCGCGCTCCTGGCCGGCGCGGCGCTCCCCGCCTCGTGGCCGCCCGCGCTCTCGTTCGCCGTCGCGTGCGCGGCGGGCCTCGCCGCGGGCCTCGCGGGCGGCGCGCTCAACGGCGCGCTCGTCGCGGCCGGCGGCCTCCCGCCGTTCATCGCGACGCTCGGCACCTACTCGATCTTCCGCTCTCTCTCGCTCTACCTCGCGGACTCCGGGACGCTTCCCGCGACGAACCCGCTCTTCGGGCGGATCGGCGGCGGCGCGCCGCTCGGAATCCCGGCGCCGGTCCTCGCGCTGCTCGCCCTCGCGGTCCTCCTGGACGTCGCGCTCGCGCTCACGCCGTTCGGCCGCCACGCGCTCGCGACGGGCGCGAGCGAGCGCGTCGCGCGCTTCTCCGGCATCCGCGTGGGGCGCGTGCGCTTCCTCGGCTACCTCCTCACGGGCGGCCTCTGCGCGCTCTCGGCGCTGCTCTTCGCGGGGCGGCTCGAGTCGATCTCCTCCTCCAACGCCGGGCTGCTCTACGAGCTCGACGCCATCGCCGCCGTGATCATCGGCGGCGCGGCGATGTCCGGCGGCCGCGGCACGCTGCGCGGGACGCTCGCCGGCGTGCTCGTCCTCGGCGTCGTCACCAACATCCTCGACCTCTGGGGCGTCAACGTCTCGCTCCAGGGCTGCGTCAAGGGCGCCGTGATCGTGATCTCCGTCCTCGTCCAGAGAAAGGGCCCTTCGGCGGCCTGACCGCCGCGCTGTCCGGAACCGGCGTCGCCCGTTCCGCCGGAATCCGCCGCCATGCACGTTCCGACGACATCCAAGACGCTCCTGCGCGACCTCGGCGCGGACGCCCGGTCGCCGCGCTGGGCGGAGTTCATCTCGCGCTATCGCCCGATGATGGAGTCGTTCCTCGCGGCGCGGTATCCGTCTCTCGCCCCCGACGCGGACGACCTCGTGCAGGAGACGCTCGTCGCGCTCCTGCGCGCGCTCCCGGACTACCGCTACGTCCCGGGGGAGCAGGGGTCCTTCCACAACTACCTCACCGGCATCCTCCGCAACAAGGCCGCGTCGCTCCTGCGCCGCCGCGAGGCCGAGTCCGCCCGCGACGCGTGGGCGGCCGCCGAGTCCGCCGCGCCGCCGGCGCTCGCCGACGAGGTCGCCGCCGAACGCGACGAGGACGCCTGGCGCGACGCCGTGCTCCAGATCGCCCTGCGCCAGCTCCTCGCCGACGAGTCGGTCCAGGAGCGCACCAAACAGGTCTTCGTTCGCGTCGCCGTGGAGGGCGAAGACCCCGCCGCCGTCGCGGAGGCCTTCGGCATCGAACGAAACGCCGTCGACCAGATGAAGAGCCGCATGACGCGACGCCTCCGCGACCTCGTCGCCGCGCTCGACGCCGCCCCCGGCGCGTAAGACGCCCCCTCCGCCGCGCCAGTATCGTGGTGACGTTACCCCGTGAGCATCACTCCCTTCCAGATCGACGACTGGCTGCGCCAAAGCGGGCGCGTCTGCCTTGCGGCGCGCGTCCTTCCGGACGGCGCGGCGCTCGGCCCGTTCCGCGTGCTCGGTCTCCTCGGCCGCGGCGCAAGCGCGGAGGTCTACCGCGCCCGCCGCGAGGCGGACGGCGCCATCGTCGCCCTCAAGGTGTGCCGCCGCGACGACGACGCCTCCCGGGAACGGCTTCGCCGCGAGGCCGCCCTGCTCGCGGAGCATCCGCACCCGGCCCTCCCGCGCCTCGTCGCCTCCGGGGAAACACCCTCAGGCTCGCTCCGTTCGCCAGCTCTCCCAACGAGGGAACCGTCGGCGCAGAGCGCCGGCCCCCTCCCTGAGGGGGCTGCCGAGCGAAGCGAGGCTGGGGGAGTCTTGCCCTGGCTCGCGCTCGAGGAGCTCTTCCCCGGCGACCTGCCGCACGCGCCGCGCGACGTCGTCCGCTTCCTGCTCGCCCTCTGCGACGGCCTCGCGCACCTGCATCGCCTCGGTTTCGTCCATCGCGACGTCAAGCCCTCCAACATCCTGTGCCGCGCCGACGGGACGCCCGTCCTGATCGACCTCGGACTCGCGAAGCATTGCACCGGTCCGGGCCCGACCGCGGCGGCGGTCGGGCCCGGACCGACAATCCTGTCGGTTGTCGACGGCCATGCCGTCGGCCACGGCACGCCGGGCTACGCCGCCCCCGAGCAGTTCTCGGGCGGCGACCTCACGCCCGCCGCGGACGTCTACGCGCTCGGCATGCTCGCGCTGCGCTGCTTCGGCGGCCGCCCCCCGCGCCTCTGGCGCACCCTCCTCCGCCGCGCCACCTCCCCCCTTCCCGCCGACCGCCAGCCGGACGCCGCCGCCTTCGCCCGCGCCCTGCGCCGCCGCCGCGCGCCCGTCCTCGCGGTCGCGGCGCTCG
>CAMNDA010000317.1 GCA_946534745.1 uncultured Verrucomicrobiota bacterium
CCGCGCCCGTGCCGTCCCGGCGAGGCTCCCGACTACGTGCAGGCCTCGTGCATCCTCCTTCCGCGCGACGTGGTGGAGGCGATCGGCGGGTTCGACGAGGACTACCGCTTCTTCTTCGAGGACGCCGACCTCTCGCTCCGCGTGCGGAGGCTCGGGCGGACGCTCGCGATCGTGCCCGGAGTGAGGATCTTCCACTACGGCTCGGCGACGATCGGCGCGAACGACGGCCGAAAGGCCGCGTGGTTCCGCACGGGATACCGCATCTTCCTGCGCAAGTGGTACTCCTTCCCGCGCCTGCGCGGGTTGCCGCCCTTCCTCGGGGGTGTCGCGTGGCACCTAGTACACGGCCGATTCGGCCTGGTGGCCGGCTCCGTGCGCGGATACTTCGCTCCCGTTTCCATCACGAAACGATGAACAACACGCCTGTCACCTATTTGCGGAAGCTCCGCGTCTGGGGATGGCGCGGCGTGTTGTCGTATCTGCGCATCCGTGCCGAGGACGTGCGCAATCGGCGCGATCTTCTCGCGAATGCGCGGCGGCACCGCAACGTGAAGCCGGTGCGAGGGATCACGGTCGTCGCGCCAATCACGCTCCAATACAGCAACAGCAAGACGGTCCGCGACTTCGTCCGGGCGCTCAAGGCGGCGGGGATTCCATTCCAGACGTTCGATACGAACCGCCGTCCGGAGGTACCCGCCGAGGACTATGACGGCATCCTCACGCCGAAGGAGGACTTCGTCGCGACGAAATACGACCACGTGGTCGAGATGTTCAAGAGCCCGTTTCCGGAAGGGCTGGTCCCGTACCGTGCACGCATCGCCTTCTGGGAAGGCGAATCGGGCATGCTCGAGGTGTTTCCCTACCTGGCGAAGCCCGATCCGGTGATCGCGATGTCCGACTTCAACGCGGAGCATTTCCGACGCGAACTGCCCGCGTCGACACCCGTCTTCAAGATCGTCTATCCGCTCCCGCTCGACGTGGCGGGGTTCGACCCGCCGGACGAGGTGCGCGCGCGGTTCGGAATCCCGGGCGGTGCGTTCGCGGTCTTCTACAACTTCGATCTCGGTTCCTACTACCGCAAGAACCCCGAGGCGGCGATCCTCGCCTTCGCTGAGGCCTTTCGCGACGAGTCGCGTGCGCGCCTTGTCTTCAAGCTCAAGTGGGCCGCCGAACACGCGGACAAGGTCGCACGGATGGAGGCGCTCGCCGCGGAGCTCGGAATCGGTGAGAAACTCGTGCTCGTCCGGGAGTATCTTTCGCGCCGCGACCTCCACGGTCTGGCGAACGCATGCGACGTCTACCTCTCTTTGCACCGCGCCGAGGGCTTCGGCATCGGCATTGCGGAGGCGATGCTGCTCGGCAAGCCCGTCGTGGCGACCGACTGGAGCTCGACGACCGAGTTCTGCCGGCCGGAGCACGCGATTCCCGTGCCGTATAGGATGATTCCGATCAAGCCGGGCGAATACTTCACATCGATGAAGGAATGGGCGGACGCGGACGTTTCCGCAGCGGCCGCGGCCTTGCGGAAACTGCATGCCGATCCCGCGCTGCGGGCGGAACTCGGTCAGAAGGCGCGCGCGTTCGTGCTGGACCACTTCTCCGTAGCGGCCGTGAAACGCGACGTTGAAGCGTTTCTGGACGTCTAGGGGCCGGCGACGGCGAAATCCTCTTCCCGCACGATCTGGTCGCGGGACTTGATCTGGAGTCGTGGGACGCGGCCCATGAAAGAAGCCCACTGGGAGAATGTACTGGGAGGGCCGAGGATGGCGTCGCAGAGTGACATCGCGGTCATGTCGGAGACCGGATGACCGGGACCGCGTCGCCAGTCGAGGCCTTCGAAGGCCTCGGCGGGCGGCATCGCGTCCGAAAACAGCAGGAACCGCGTACGGCCGGAATGAAGCGCGGCGGTCTGCTCCATCCAGCGGCGGTAGTCGGCGGGGGGGTAGAACCACGCGCCTCCGTTGAACTTCGCGTAGTCGGTGAGGCGCATATGGACGGCGACGAGGCGGTCCGCGCTCTCGCGCGCGGCGGCGACGCACGCCTCGGCGGGTTCGCGCCACTTCGCGACGGGTCGGAAGAAGCGGCGAATCGCATCGACGTGCTTGCGCGTCGCCTCGCGGTCGCGGAACGCCCAGGCCCCGCAGAAGAGGACGCGGGTTCGTCTCTCCCGGTCGAGAAAGGGCTCCTCGTCCATGTGGACGTCCCCGCCGCCGCGGTCGAGGCCGAAAAGCTCGAACCAGAACGACACCGGCCACCGATGCTTCGCGGCTCCTTTGACACGCGGACCCTTCGACGAAACAAAGTGCAGAAAGGGCTTCCCTCGCGTGCCCTCGAAATAGCGGTTGTAGGGCCAGAAGGCCAGGTGCCAGTAGGAGCCGCCGTGTTCCTCTACGTGGGCGAGGAAGTGTGAAGCCAGCAGCAGCCGGTTGCCCATTCGTCCATAGGGGAGTGGCGTAACGATCATCGAGTGAATTCCGTCTTCGGAACGGACCAGATCTTGAACTCGTCGATAAGGAAGGGAACGTGTCCGCCGGAGGACCCCCAGCCGTTTGAAGGCGTGGGGAAGGCGAGCTTTGCGAAACGGCCGGGAATGGCTTTCAGGTGCTTGGCTCCGAACGCGATGGTCTGGCGGCCCTGCGTCGAAAGGGGCTTGCCGTCCAGATAGACCGCCACGACGGCTGGGCCGCCGTCGGGCGCCTTCGTCCCGGGAAGACCGTCCGCATCCCACGCGACGGCGTAGTGATGCCAGCCGAACGGGTCATCCTGGATTGCATCGTAGGCGCCATGGCCGAAGAACGGATTCGTCGCCCACGAGCAGTGATTGACCATGCCGCACAGGCCGCTCATGCCCATGCCGTCATTGGACGTGAACTGCATGTGCGTGGAGCACCACGGCGGCGTCTCGCCTCTCTCGTGGAGCCAAAGGCCGAAGAATCGAAGGTTGCCTTCGCGAGCGGCGAAGGCGGGCTGCTCCTCGCGCTTTGCCCAGAACTCGATCGTACCGCGGGGACCGAGGATGCCGGGTTCGAAATCGACCTCCGCCGCGGGTTGGTCTGCGAAGGTGCGCAGCGCATTGCCCTTCCTGCCGGGCGCGAACGAACCGCCGAGGAAGCGGCCGGAAGGGCCGGCGAAGGGAGAGGAGATTGCACTCGGATTGTCGAAGGTGCAATGGTATAGCAATGCTGAATGCTGAGTGCTGAACGCTGAATGAGGAGGAACGAAGGAGATGGACGAGACCGCGCGGAGCGGGAGGCGCACGCGACCGAGGAGCGTGTCGAGGACGAAGCGGTCGTGCCTGGGGGAGAGGGTGGCGGTGAGCGTGTCGCCGTTCGTGAAGGAGACGCGGCTTTGCGAGGTCGCTCCGCGGCCCGGCTCCGCCGCGCCGCGGGCGCCCTCGCGGCGGCCGGATCTCGCGCCTCCGGCGCTCGGCCCGGCGGGGGAATCGGGCGGAATGAAATCGATTCGCTCGACCTTCGCGAGGTCGATGCGGACGCGGCCGAGGGTGGGGGAGACGGCGGGGAGGAAGCGCGGGCGGAGGGCGCCCTTGAGGATGGAACCGTCGATTAGGGAAACGGTCGCGCTCAATGGCGAATGCTGAGTGCTGAATGCTGAATGCTGAATGGCGGCTCCGCCCGGCACGGCGGTCTCTGCGTTCTCCGCGGACTCCGCGTGAGGCTTGGTCTCTGCGGGCTCTGCGTGAGGAACACCATCGGTCTTGCTGCGCTCGCCAGCTCCCCCAGCGGGGGAGCCAGACTCCGCGGACTCCGCGTGAGCGGTCGGCTCGCTCGGAGAGCTCGCCCCACCCGCGGCGGGCTCCTGGACCTGGGAAACGGGAGGGACGGTGGCGGGGGCGGCAGGGGCCGGGGCGGCGGGGGAGGGCTCCTCCGCGTGCAGGAGGGCGGCGGCGAGAATCAGGGGGAGGATCGCTTTCATGCCGCTGATTCTAGCACAGCGGTCGCTGCGCCCGCAAGGCGAGGCCCGGGTTGCGCGGCGGCGGGGCGGCGTGCTAGAATCGAGGGCATGAAACACCGCACCGCGAAGATCGCGCGCAGGACGCGCGAGACCCAGATCGAAATCGAGCTCGACCTCGACGGCACGGGCCGGGCCGACGTCGCCACCGGCGTCGGCTTCCTCGACCACATGCTCGAGCTCTTCGCGAAGCACTCGCTCTGCGACCTCACGGCGAAGTGCGAGGGCGACGTGCGGGTGGACTACCACCACACGGTCGAGGACCTCGGGCTCGCGCTCGGGTCGGCGCTCGACAAGGCGCTCGGCGACCGCAAGGGGATCCGCCGCTACGGCTTCTTCCTGCTGCCGATGGACGAGTCGCTCTGCCAGTGCGCGCTCGACTTCGGCGGGCGGCCGTTCCTCGTCTGGTCGACGGAGTGCACGGCGACGTTCGTGCGCGACTTCGACACGCGCCTCTTCGAGGAGTTCTTCCGCGCGCTCGCGACGAACGCGCGGATGAACCTGCATCTGCGCCACACGGGCGGCAACGAGGCGCACCACGCCGCGGAGAGCGTCTTCAAGGCGTTCGCCCGCGCCGTGCGCGCGGCGGTCGAGCGGGATCCGCGGGAGACGGGGATCCCGAGCTCGAAGGGGACGATCTAGCGGCGGCTCGCTCGGAGAGCTCGCCCCACCGGATTCGCGCGCGGCTCGGCGGGGACGCCTCGCCCCACCGGACGCGGCTCGGCCTACCGGACGCCGAGGTCGGCCATCGTGACGACGGGGACGTCCTTCGACGCGGCGGGGGCGAGGGGCCTGGCGCGGGACCAGTCGTAGGCGTAGCCGTCGGGGCCGAGGGGCCACACGACGGGGGCGGTGTTGAGCACGGCGGCCTTGAAGCCCTGGACCGTGGCGCCCATGTTGCCGGTGTGCGAGGAGTTGCAGCCCTCGTTCTCGATCGAGAACGGACCGTCGAACCCGCGCTTCATCAGCGTCTCGAGGAAGAGCGACCAGTCCATCGAGTCGCTGCCGCCGAAGCCCGGGACGCGCGGCTCGTAGTGGTGGCGGTCCCATTCGTTGGCGGGAAGGGGGACGCCGGCCCTCTTCGCGAGCTTCGGGTCGACCGTCTGCTCGGGGAAGAGGCGGCCCCAGTGGACCGCCGCCGCGTCGCGCGCGTAGTTGCGCGTGCCCTTGATGTGGATGCGCTTCACGCGCCTCATGTCGCTCGCGAGGATCACGTCGCTCGGGTCGATGTGCTGCCACACGTCGTGCGACGGGTCGTAGATCTCGCCGTGCGCCCGGCTCGGGACGAGCGCGTACATGAGCTTGCGCGCGGCGAGCGTGCAGGGCAGGTTGTTGTAGGTGTCCGGCGCGGTGGCGGGCTGCCAGCCCTCCATCGGGCAGTTCTCGTAGACGAGCGTGACGCCGAGGCTCTCGGCGTACTTCACGATCGGCGCGAAGACCTTTTTGTAGAGCATCAGGTTCTTCTCGAAGCCGCCGTCCTCCCGGCCGAGCGCATTGTCGTAGCCGACGAACGTGCCCACGGCGACGTCGTTGCGGTCGCCGCCGAGGAGGTGCGCGATGCGGATCAGCTTCAGGATGTGGTTCTGGTTCCGGACGCGCTCGGCGGGATCGCCGCCGATCATGTTGTCGTAGGCGCCGAGCGAGACGCGGAGCTTCGCCCTGCCGAGGAAGTCGAGCAGACGCGCGGCGTCGTCGCGCGAGAAACGCTCGTAGTCCAGGTGCGTGGCGACATGGTCCTTGCGCGTGCCGTCGCGGCGGAAGACGCACAGCTCCATGCCCTGCGCGCCGACTTCCTTCGCCTTGGCGGCGACCTGCTTGAACGTCATCCGCGGAAACGCGGAGGTCATGATCCAGATCGGGTTGTTCATCGTTTTCGGGGTCCGTGGTCCCGCCGCGGCATGCGGCGCGGACGACGCTCCGGAGCATAGCACACCCCGCCGCGCCGCCGCAAGGCGCTTTGCCGGCGCGGAGGGACGTGGTATACTCGCCGGGCATGGGACGCACCGCCGAGATCCTGCGCGCGCCGATGCGCGCGGCCGCCGCGATTCCGCCCGCCACGCGGGCGGTGGCGCTGGCGTGCCTCGCCGTGCACCTGATGCAGCGCGTCGTCGCCGCCGCGCCGATCCGCACGGTCTTCCTCGGCGCGGGCGGCGGGGAGGACCTGCTGCTCGTCCCGGACGTGCTCTCGTTCCTCTTCGCGATCAGCGGCGGCGCGCTCTCGCTCGGCTTCCTCTGGACGCCCGTCACCTACCTCTTCCTGCACGCGGGCTGGTCGCACCTCCTGCTCAACGGCATCGGCCTGCTCGTCTTCGGCTCCGCGGTGGAGCGCGAGGCCGGGCGCGGCGCGTTCTGGGCGGCCTGGCTCGGCGCCGGCGTCGCCGGCGGCGCCGGCTGGGCGCTCGCGCAGGGGCTCGCCTCGCC
>CAMNDA010000318.1 GCA_946534745.1 uncultured Verrucomicrobiota bacterium
TCCAACAAGACCTGGCTCGACGCCTACCCCGCGCTCGCGCCCGGCGACTTCTCCGGCCGCAACATCCACTACGGCGTCCGCGAGCTGGGCATGGCCGCGATCCAGAACGGCATCCTCGCCGACGGCTGGTTCGTGCCCTACACCGCCACGTTCGCCGTCTTCGCCGACTACATGAAGCCCGCGCTGCGCGTCGCCGCCATCTCGGAGCTGCCCGCCGTCCACGTCCTCACCCACGACTCCTACGCCGTCGGCGAGGACGGCGCCACGCACGAGCCCGTCGAGCAGCTCGCCGCGCTGCGCGCCACGCCGAACGTCGCCGAGCTCCGCCCGGCCGACGCGACCGAGACGGCCGCCGCGTGGCTCGCCGCGCTCGCGCGCCGCACCGGCCCCTCGGCGATCCTGCTCTCGCGCCAGAACCTCCCGGTCCTCGACCGCTCGCAGCTGCCGCCCGCGTCCCTCGTCGCGAAGGGCGCCTACACGCTCTGGCAGAACGGCGCCGGCGCGCCGGAGGCGATCCTGATGGCCTCCGGCTCCGAGGTGCACCTCGCGCTCGAGGCCGCGAAGGCGCGCCCCGACCGCAACGTGCGCGTCGTGTCGTTCCCCTCCTGGGCGCTCTTCGCCGAGCAGCCGCAGGACTACCGCGACGACGTCCTGCCGCCCTCCTGCACGCGGCGCCTCGCCGTCGAGGCGGGCGCGACGCTGGGCTGGGAGCGCTGGACCGGCGCCGGCGGGCGCGTCCTGGGCCTCGACCGCTTCGGCGAGTCGGCCCCGGCCAAGGTCCTCGCGGAGAAGTTCGGCTTCACCGCGGCCCGCGTCCTCGCCGAGCTCGACGCCCTTCTCGCCTAGCGCGCGGCGCCACGGTCCGCCGGGCGGGCGCGCTTGCCGCGCGCGACGGCGGTGTGGTAGACTGCGCGGCGTTCCCCGTGAAGCCGCTGGCCCTCCAGATCTGCGCCGCAGCCTTCGCCGCGCTGCTCGCCGCCGCCGCCCCCGCGCGCGGCGCGGGGATGGCCACCAACCGCTGGGTTCGCGCCGCCGGCAAGGACGCCCGCGCGAGCATCGCGGAGAACTGGTCGCTCGGCCATGCGCCGAAGAGGAACGAGGTCGCGCTCTTCACCGCGCGCCATCCGACCGCCGCGGTCTGGGACGCCGCCGCGCCGCGCGAGATCGGCGGGCTCGTCCTCGACGAGGGCTACCTCTCCGTCCTCACGTTCGAGACGACGGCCGGCAGGCCGGTCAAGGTCGACGGCGACGTCGACCTGCGCGCCGGCGCCCTCACGCACCCGCAGAACGGCGACGACGCCCGCTGGTCGCTCCAGCTGCGCGTCGGCGGCTCGCTGCGCGTCGGCCCCGGCGCCATCGTCTCCGCCACCGCCAAGGGCTTCGCGCCCGGCAAGGGCCCCGCCCCCGGCCTCGAGCCCGGCTGGGGCGCCTCGCACGGCGGCCAGGGCGCGCCGAAGTCGGGCGGCGAATCGGGCCGCCCCGCGCTCGTCTGCGGCTCCATCTTCGAGCCCGCCGCGTGCGGCTCCGGCGGGACCGTCGCCGACGGCGCGGCGCCCGGGATCGGCCACGGCGGCGGCGCCATCCGCATCGACGCCGGCGGCGACATCGAGATCTACGGCGCCATCCGCGCGGACGGCGACGGGCGGAATCCCGGCAACGTCCTGCTCGGCGGCGCCGCGGGCGGGTCGATCGACCTGCGCGCCGGCGGCCGCTTCCGCTGGGGCGGCGACTTCGCGGTGTCGGCCGACGGCGGCCCCGCGTTCCGCGACGGCGGCGGCGGCGGCGGCGGCGGCCGCATCGCGCTGCGCGCCTCCGACGAGAAGTCGGACATCGAGAGCTGCCCCTGGAGCGGCAACAACGCCTTCTTCAACGCCGTCCACGCCTGGGGCGGCACGGGCGACACCCGGAGCCGCGACAACAGCCGCGCCGACGTCCACGTCCGCGCCGCGCCCGGGACGATCTACTGCGAGCATTCCGGCGGCGGTCGCCCCGCGGGCGGCGGCTCGATCCTCGTCCGCGGCAACCACCCGCCCGGGCTCGCGACGACGCGCCTGCCCTCGGACAAGGACGGCGACGCGACGCTCCAGGACGCGGAGGTCGTGCTCTCCTGGGGCGCGTTCTGCACGCTCGGCGCGTCCTGCACCGTGCGCGCGCTGCACGTCCGCTCGGACCAGGCGGGCTTCTCCCTCAACCGCAGCGTCCTCACCGCGTCCGAGGTCTCCTCCGGCGACCGCAGTCACGTCCTCTCCGAGTCCGGAACCTACCGCGGCAACACCGACGACGCGCTCGTCCCGATCCTCTTCGACGGCGGCACGCTCGTGCTGCGCCCCTACTTCAAGCCCGCGCCGTAGCGCCGGGCTCCGCGCGCCATGGCCGATACGGAACGCGGAACGGAGGACGACGAGGAGGCACCGCGGGCGCGGCGGCCGATCGCCGGCGTCTGCGCCGCGTTCGCGCTCGGCGCCCTCGCCGGCGCGAAGACCCTCGGCGGCGGCGACCGCCCGTGGATTGCGCTCGGCGCCGCCGGGGCGGCGTGGGCCGCCGCCGCCG
>CAMNDA010000319.1 GCA_946534745.1 uncultured Verrucomicrobiota bacterium
CGCACTCGGGGCCGGTGGAGCGGTCCATCCAGATCGGCGCGAGCGGGGCGACCGGCTCGCCGCGGGCGTCCGAGAGGACGAGCCCGTGCTGCTGGGCGGAGCCGGAGAGGCAGCCGGCGCGGGCGAGGTCGATCTCCCTCCCGAGGCGCTCCAGGGCGAGCCGGACGCCCTCCTCCCACATCGCGGGGGGCGCGCGGCGGACCGCGGGGTCGGCGTCCGGGACGAAGCCCTCCGGCGCGCCGAACCGGGGCAGGTCCTTCGCGAAGTTCACGGCGGCGAGGGCCTCGGGGCCGTCCGGCCCGAGGGCGAGGGCCTTGACGCCCTGCGTGCTGGCGTCGATTCCGACGGCGAGTGGCTTTGCGTTCATGCGAGCGGAGTATAGCAGGGGCGCCGCGCGCGCGCAACGCGCTTGCCCGGCGCGCGGGGAGTGTGGTAGGATGGACGGCATGAGCACCCACACGCCCCTTCTTCTCCTCCTCGCCGCGGCGGCCGCCTCCCTCGCCATCCCCTCCGCCGCGGACGATCGCTCCGGCGCCCTCCCGGCGACCGTCCCCGCGGCCACGAACGCGCCCGCGAGAGGGAAGGCCCGCACGAGCCTGCCGAACTTCGACGGCATCGCGCAGAGCTTCCAGGACCCCGACGGGCAGACCGACGTCCAGGCGGACGAGCTGGAGTACAGCTTCGCCGACACCGGCGCGGAGGCCGGCTGGACCACCTTCAAGGGGCATGCGGCGATCCGCTACAAGGGCTACCAGCTCCGGGCCGACCGCATCCGCTACAACTCGAAGACCGGCGACGCGCAGGCGAGCGGCAACGTCGTCCTCACGGGCGCGGACGGCACGCTCTGGAAGGGCGACACGCTCACCGTGAACCTGCGCGACCGCGCCGGCCGCGCCGACCGGATCGACCTGTTCACGAGGCCGTTCCGCGTCCTGGCGGACGACGGCGCGTTCGCCGCGCCGACGCGGAGCAACCAGCTCTACCGCATCGACGGCGCGACGATCACGACGTGCACCAACGAGCCCGGGCACTTCCACTGGCAGGTCCACGCGTCGCGCGCGCGGGTCCGCCCGAACGACGACGTGACGGGCTGGGGCGTCGTCCCGCGCCTCTTCGGCGTCCCGTTCTTCTACGTCCCCTACTACTGGCGCGACCTCGAGCGGAACTACGGCTTCCGGTTCCAGCCGGGCTTCAAGCACTCGTGGGGAGCGTTCCTGCTCTCGACCTACAAGCTGCCGATCGTCCGCGACAAGCAGAACGACTCCTACATCGACTCCTACACGTTCGCCGACTTCCGCGGCAAGCGCGGCTGGGGCTTCGGCGAGAAGATCGCGTGGGAGTTCGGCGAGAAGGCGAGCGACTCGAAGGGCTACGTCACCGGCTGGTACATGCCCGAGGACGAGGACCTGCCGACGATGCTCGACCCGGACGACACCGAGCGCTACCGCATCCGCCTCAACCACTACTGGAACGCGACCGACTTCGACCAGGTGCTCCTGCAGGCGCTGTACGTCTCGGACGTCCGGATCCAGAAGGACTTCTTCCGCAAGGAGTACCGCGAGATGACGGAGCCGGACAACTACGCGGCCTACACGCACTACGCCGACGCGTACTCCGCGGGGCTGACCGCGCGGTTCCGCCTCAACGACTTCTACGGCCAGGTGGAGCGCCTGCCCGAGGCGTGGCTGACCCTCAACTCCCTCGAGCTCGGCGAGAGCGGCCTCTATCTCGAGAACGACACCGCCGCCGCCTTCCTTCGCCGCCGCTTCGCCGGTCCGGCGACCCGGCAGGAAATCCTGACGGGCAAGACCGAGCCCGACGGCTACGACGCCTTCCGCGGCGACACGCGCTTCGAGCTGTCGTATCCGCGCAAGTACCTCGGGTTCCTCTCCGTCGTCCCGCGCCTCGCGTGGAGGGGGACGTACTACGACAAGACGCGGCGCGCGGTCTCGTCGTCGAACCTCGTCGAGACGGTCCAGACCGACCTCTTCGGGAACGCCTTCACGTCGGTCGTCTCGAAGGCCGTCACGACCTACGAGGAGGAGGACGCGGACTTCCGCTCCGTCTTCGAGATCGGCTCCGAGGTCTCGACCCGCGCCTACGGCTACTGGGACGAGGCGACGGGCCGCCAGTGGCGCCACGTCGTCGAGCCCTACGCGAACTGGACCTTCATCCCGGAGCCGAACCTCCTGCCGGACGAGATCTGGCAGTTCGACGGGATCGACCGCATCGACAAGCGCGACACGCTCCGCATCGGCCTGCGCCAGCGCTGGCAGTACCGGGACGGCGAGGCGGATCCGCGCGAGATGTTCTACCTCGACCTCTGGGGGGACCTCAACCTCGAGCCGGAGGACGAGGAGGAGGCGCTCTCGGTCTTCGGCTGGGACGGCCGCTACCACCCGGCGTCCTGGATGTCCTTCACCGCCAAGGGCCGCTACGACTTCGACGCCGAGCTGCTCGACCGCGCGGAGTTCGTCCTCTCGGCCTGGCACGACATCTTCCGCTGCGACGTGGAGTACCTCTTCCGCGAGGATCGCGACAACCTCTTCTCCGGCTACGTGACCTGGTACCCCAACGAGCACTGGGGATTCGACCTGTTCGGCCGCTACGAGTTCGAGGAGAGCCTCGTCGAGGAGGTCGGCGGCTGGCTCCAGTACAGGTGGGACTGCCTCGCCCTGCGCCTCATCGCGTCGGTCGAGCCCTCGTACACCAACGAGTACGGCGAGGAGGAGGAGACCGACTGGCACGTGACGCTCACGGGCTGGCTCACGGACTTCGTCCCGGCCAAGATCCTCGAGGAAGACAACCGGTGAGCCCCGCCGCGGCGGCCCCCTTCCCGCGCTTCCGCGTCCTCGACGTCTTCCTGACCGGCGCCCGGCCCGCGGACGCCGTCGGCGCCATCGTCGCGCGCGCGTCGGACCGCTCCGCGCCCGGCGCCAGCGTCTGCGTCTTCGCGGCCGACTCGCTGCTGAAGTGCCGCGACGACCCGCGCCTCGCCGCCATCGCCAACGGCTCCTGGATGACGCTCTGCGACGGCATGCCGCTCGTTCTCCTGGGCCGCCTCGCCGCGCACCTCCCCGTCGGCCGCTGCTACGGGCCCGACGTGATGCTCGGCGTCCTCGACCGAGGCCGCGCGGCGGGTCTGCGCCACTACTTCTACGGCGGCGCGGACGAGGAGACCTCGCGCCTCCTGCAGGAGCGGATGGAGGCGCGCTTCCCCGGCCTGCTCGTCGTCGGGCGCGAGGTGCCGCCGTTCCGCCCCCCCACGGAGGCGGAGCGCCGCGAGACGGCCGCGCGCATCGACGCGAGCGGCGCCGACGTTGTCTGGGTCGGGATCGGCACGCCCAAGCAGGACTTCTGGATGGGCGACATGCGGCCGCTGCTGAAGGCGCCGGTGCTCGTCGCCGTCGGCGCCGCGTTCGCCTTCCACGCGGGCCGGGTCCCGCAGGCGCCGCCGTGGATGCGCCGCTGCTGCCTCGAGTGGCTCTACCGCCTCTGCGCCGAGCCACGCCGCCTCTGGCGGCGGTACCTGCTCGGCAACCCGCGCTTCGTCGCGCTCGTCCTGCGCCAGATCCTGACGCGCCGCCCCGGCCCCCTCGGCGAGCTCCGGACGGAGCCGTAGCCCGCGGCGCGCGGAGCCTTGCCCGCGGGGGGCGGGTTCTGGTAGAATGCGCCGCCGTTCGGGCGGACGCGCCGCCCGCGGGAGAAGAGACATGACCATCAAGGAAGTCCTGGAGCATCCGGAGAAGGTTTCGTTCGACGTCGACCGGCTCGGCGAGTGCGCCGTCGATTCGCCGATCACCGGCGGGCGGTTCGTCGAGGACGGCGACCGCACGCTCTTCGTGCACGACGCGGACGCCGTCGCCGAGGCGATGCGCGCGGGGCGCCCCGTGCCGTCCTTCGAGAAGGCCGGCCCGCGCCGCAAGATCTTCTTCGACCCGGCCTGGTGCCGCGCCGCCGTCGTCACGTGCGGCGGGCTCTGCCCCGGCCTCAACGACGTCATCAAGGGCGTCGTGCAGACGCTCTGGTTCGACTACGGCGTGCGCCACATCTTCGGCATCCGCTACGGCCTGGAGGGTCTCATCCCGTCCTACCGCCACGAGCCGGTCATCCTCACGCCCGAGGTCGTGGACGAGATCGACACGATCGGCGGGACGATCCTCGGCTCCTCGCGCGGCGGCCAGCCCACCGACCAGATCGTCCGCCGCCTCGCGGACATGAATATCAACCTGCTCTTCTGCATCGGCGGCGACGGCACGCTGCGCGCCGCGCGCGACATCGCGGCGGAGGTGAAGAAGCGCGGGCTCGCCATCGCCGTCGTCGGCATCCCGAAGACGATCGACAACGACCTGGCGTTCGTCGGGCGCTCGTTCGGCTTCGAGACCGCGGTCTATGCGACGACGGACGTCATCACCTGCGCGCACATGGAGGCCAAGGGCGCCTGGCACGGCATCGGCCTCGTGAAGCTGCAGGGCCGCGACTCGGGCTTCATCGCCGCCTACGCCTCGATCGCCAACTCGTGCGTGAACCTCTGCCTCGTCCCCGAGGAGCCCTTCACGCTGGAGGGCGAGCACGGCGTCCTCACCGCGCTGGAGCGCCGCTTCGGCCTCGGCAAGAGCCACGCGGTGATCGTCGTGGCGGAGGGCGCCGGCCAGGACCTGATGGCCGGCGAGGAGCGGCGCGACGCCTCCGGCAACATCCTCAAGAAGGACATCGGCACGTTCCTCAAGTCCGCGATCGAGGAGCACTTCAAGGCGAAGGGCGAGCCGATCACGGTGAAGTACTTCGACCCGAGCTACTCGATCCGGTCCGTCGCCGCGCACGGCGCGGACGCGATCCACTGCCTGATGCTCGCCAAGAACGCGGTCCACGCCGCGATGGCGGGGCGCACGAGCTGCGTCGTCGGCAAGTGCGCGGACGTCTACATGCACGTGCCGATCGCCCTCGCGACGATCGAGCGGCAGAAGATCGACCCGGACGGCACGCTCTGGCAGGCCGTGAAGGACGTCACCCGCCAGAGCGAGTACATGGGCTACGAGCCCCTCGTGAAGGGATAGCGCCGCCGGTCCCCCGGAGGCGCGTCGGCCCTATCGAACCGCGGCGAGCTCGGCGGGGGAGAGAGAGCCCCAGCCGGGCTGGGAGAGGAGGTGCAGCAGCAGCAGCGCGCAAGCGGCGGCGTCGTAGAGCGCGTCGTGCGGCTCGCGTCCGGGCAAGAGCGCCTGAAGCCGGGGCAGGAGCCCAAGTGCCGGGACGAGGTCTTCGAGCGCGTGCGAGGGGGCCGCTGGCCACGCCCTGCGCGCGAGCGCGAGCGTGTCGATCCACGGGCCCGGGACGTGCAGCGGCGCAGAGGCCTGCAGCAGCGAGCGCTCCGTCCCGGCGTTGTGCGCGACGACCGGCCCCGCGAGGCGCGGCGCGAGCTCCGGCCACAGGTCCGGCAGCGCAGGCGCCGCCGCGAGCTCCGCGCGGATTCTGGCGTGGCGCCCCGGCGCCCATTTGTTGAACGGGCGGTCCGGGGAGACGCGGAGAAGGGACTCGAAGGACGAGCCCAAACGATCAGCGCCGTCCGCGTGGACGGAGACGACGCCGACCTGCCAGGGTTCGTTGGGGAAGCCCGGGACGGCGCCGGTGGTCTCGAAGTCGATGGCGGAGAAGGCGAACATGGGGACGGGGGAACGCGAAGGCCGACACTACCAGACCCGCCCCGACCGCGTCAAGGAACACGAACGGCAAAGGTTGAATTATTAAAGGTGTCTTGACTTTCAAGGGGGCTTTTGCTAGTGTCCCGGGCCGTTCCGCGAGAACCGACCATGAAAGACAGCAAGACAGCCCCCGCGAAGACCGCGCCCGACCTCGAGATCTGGCGCCGGACGCTGCACGTTTCCGATCTCTTCCGCATCGTCGCGAAGAAGGGCGCCGAGAGCGAGCGCATGAGCCGCATCACGGTGAACCAGGCCCGCATCTTCGGCTACATCTTCTCCCGCGGCGGCGAGGGGCCGATCCGCATCTCCACGCTCGCGCACGACCTGGACGTCACGCCCGCCGCCGCCGGCCAGGCCGTCGACCGCCTCGTCCGCGCCGGGATGGTCGACCGCAGGACCGACCCCACCGACCGCCGCGCCTTCGTGATCTCCATCTCGAAGAAGGGCCGCGCTCACCTGAGCCAATACCAGAGGCGCTGCCGCGAGCTCTCCGCCGAGCTCCTCGCCGACGTCCCCCCCGCCGACATCGCCGCCTTCGACCGCGTCCTCTCCGCCGTCTACCACGGCCTCGACGCCAAGTGGCGGG
>CAMNDA010000320.1 GCA_946534745.1 uncultured Verrucomicrobiota bacterium
GGTCGGCGCGGCGAAGGGCGGCGGCGGAGATGGTTCGGCGGCGGGGGCGGCGGGACATGGCGGGAGGGGAAGGTCGGACGGAAGGAGGGGAGCGGCGTCGTTTGATCGAGAGCGGGGCGAAAACGACGGGGCGGAAAACCGCCGCAGTGGTGGAGAACGCCCGCGATTCTACACCGCAGGAGCGGCGAAAGCAAGGAAAATCACGCACGGTGGAATCGGATGAAAAGAGAGGGCGCGAGGAGCAGCCGAACGCGAAGGTTGCAGCGCGAGTCCGTACAGCGAGCGTTCCGCGCTCCTCTGCGCACCCGCTTGCGCGCGGGACGCGGGCTTGGTAGAATCCACCGCGTTCCTTCCACGCAACCGGAAGAGCACCGCCGTTCCTTCCACGCAACCGGAAGAACGCGTTTCCACGCCAACGAAAGACATCCCATGACCAAGCGAATCCTCCTCGCCCTCCTCGCCGCCGCCGCGCTTTCCGCGCCGGCCGACACCAAGATCGCCACCGTCGACTTCTCCCTCGTCGTCCTCGCCCATCCGCAGACGCCGCGCAACCGCGCCGAGCTGCTCGACATGCAGGCCAAGTTCGAGAAGGAGCGCGACGACCGCCTCGCCGCCCGCGACAAGCTCCGCGACGAGTTCGAGGCCGCGCGCAAGGTCGCCCTCGACCCCGTCCAGGGCGCCGCCGCGCGCGACCAGGCCACGGCGAAGGCCAAGGACCTCCAGATGCAGTACGCGAAGACCACCGAGGAGATCGAGGCGTTCGTCGCCGGCCTGCGCCGCCAGCTCCAGCGCCGCGAGGGCGAGCTCTTCGCCAACGTCATGATCGACATCCGCTCCCGGATCGAGGAGATCGCCAAGGAGAAGGGCTACGACCTCGTCGTCGACCGGAAGTCCGCCAACGTCGCCGCCGGCGTCCCCACGCCCGTCTTCCTCTACGCCTCCGACGCAATCGACGTCACGGACGAGGTCATCGCCGCGATCGGCGGCAGCCGCGAGCAGGCCGAGAAGGACCAGGAGGCCCTCCTCGGCCGCCTCGGCGCGATGTTCGGCCGCGAGGAGGGCGACGCCGCCGCGGGCGCCGCGCCCGCGGACGGAAAGCCCGCCGCCACCGCCACGGAGGCGAAGTAGCGATGCGACTCTCCGAACTCGCCGCCCTCGTCGGCGGCCGCCTCGAGGGCGACGCCCCGCCCGACGCCGAGATCACCGGCGTCTCGTCGCTCCACGACGCGCTGCCCGGCGACGTCTCGTTCCTCGCGAACCCGAAGTACGCCAAGCAGCTCGCCTCGACGAAGGCGACCGCGGTCCTCGTCCGCGAGGACTGCGACCTGCCGCCCCCCGAAGCCGGCGGCGCGCTCCTGCGCGTCGAGTCGCCCGACCTCGCCTTCGCGAAGGCCGTCCCCCTCTTCACGAAGCCCGCGATCGTCCGCTCGCCCGGCATCCACCCGAGCGCCGTGGTCGACCCGACCGCGAAGCTCGGCAGGGACGTCTACGTCGGCCCGCTCGCGGTGATCGGCCCCGGCGCCGTCGTCGGCGACCGGTGCGTGATCGAGGCGCACGCCGTCGTCGCGGACGAGGCGGTCCTCGGCGAGGAGTGCCACCTCTATCCGATGGTCTCCATCCGCGAGCGCTGCCGGCTCGGAAATCGCGTCACGATCCACAACGGAACCGTGATCGGCGCCGACGGCTTCGGCTACAACACGAAGGTCGGACCCGACGGCATCCGGGTCGAGAAGATCCCGCAGCTCGGCAACGTCGAGATCGGCGACGACGTGGAGATCGGCGCCAACGCGACGATCGACCGCGCGCGCTTCGGATCGACCGTCATCGGCCCCCACACGAAGATCGACAACCTCGTGCAGATCGGGCACAACGTCCGTACCGGCCCCTACTGCGGCATCGTCGCGCAGGTCGGCATCGCGGGCTCGACGCACCTCGGCACCGGCGTGATGATCTGGGGCCAGGCGGGCCTCGCCGGCCACCTCGAGATCGGCGACCGCGTGGAGATCCTCGCGCACGCCGGCGTCGCGGGCGACCTCAAGGAGCCCGGCTCGTACCTCGGCAGCCCCGCCGTCACGAAGCGCGAGGCCATCCGCCAGTTCCACGTACCGCGCGCCGTCGAGAACCTCAAGGCCGACGTCGCCGCGCTCAAGGCACAGCTCAAGTCCCTCGAAGACAAACTCGCCCAGGAAGGCAAATGAAAGTTCTCGTGACAGGAGGCGCCGGCTACATCGGCAGCTGCGCCGCGAAGCATCTCCTCGACGCCGGCCACGAGGTCGTCGTCTTCGACTCGATGGAGCTCGGCCACGTCGAGGCCGTCGATCCGCGCGCCCGCCTGATCGTCGGCGACCTGCGCCACGAGGGCGAGATCCTCGAGGCGATGCGCGCCGCGAAGCCCGACGCGGTGATGCACTTCGCCGCCTACGCGCTCGTCGGCGAGTCCTCCGCCGACCCCGGCAAGTACTTCCGCAACAACGACATCGGCGGAATCCACCTCGCCGAGTCGATGAAGACCTGCGGCGTGAAGCGCATCGTCTTCTCGTCGACGTGCGCCACCTACGGCCAGCCGGACCATATGCCGATCACCGAGGACACGCCGCAGCGCCCCACCAACCCCTACGGCGAATCGAAGCTGCTCTTCGAGAGGATGCTCGGGTGGTACCAGCGCATCCACGGGTTCCGGCCCGTGTTCCTGCGCTACTTCAACGCGTGCGGCGCCGAGGGCGGCCTCGGCGAGGACCGCGAGATCGAGACGCACATCATCCCGAACGTCCTGCGCGTCCCGCTCGGGCGCAAGGACAGGGTCGAGATCTTCGGCGGCGACTACCGCACGCCCGACGGCACCTGCGTCCGCGACTACGTCCACATCTCCGATCTCGCCCGCGCGCACCTGCTCGCGCTCGAGTCGGACTTCTGCGGCGCGCTCAACCTCGGCACGGGCCGCGGCTTCTCCGTGAAGGAGATCGTCGAGGCCGCGCGCCGCGTGACCGGCCACCCGATCCCGGCGGTCGTCTCCCCGCGCCGCCCGGGCGACCCGGACGAACTCGTCGCCGACCCGCGCAAGGCCTTCGACGTCCTCGGCTGGAAGGCCGAATGGACCGACCCGGAGAAGATCATCGCCTCCGCGTGGGCGTGGCACAGCGCCCACCCCTTCGGCTATGCCGGAAGGCGCCCCTAGGCGACGCGGCGGGG
>CAMNDA010000321.1 GCA_946534745.1 uncultured Verrucomicrobiota bacterium
GCCGCCAGCGGCGGGCGCGGCGGCGGGCGCCTCCGGCTTCGCCGCGAGGAACGCGGCGGCGGCCTCCGCGTCGACCGGCGCCATGCGGCGGCCGGCCTGGATCTCGACCTCGACGAACGTCTTGAGGTCCTCGAGGATGTCGCGCGGGACGGCCATGGCGGGTCTACTTCGCGAGCTTGGCGCGGAGCGCGTCGAGGCGCTCGACCGCCTTGCCGTATTCGTCGGCGAGGGCGCGGCGCTTCGCGTTCACCTCGCGCTGCAGGGGCGTGAGCTCGGCGATGGCCTCGGACTGCAGCGCGCGGACCGTGTCCGGCGCGTCCTTCTTCGCCGCGTCAAGCCTCTTCTGCCACTCCTCGATCTTCCTCTCAAGCTCGGCCGCGCCCTCGACGGCGTCGCCGCTCTCGATGGCCTTGATGCGCGCCTTGAGCCGAGCGAACTCCGCGGCCTCCTCGGTCGAGAGCGCCGCGGCGAGCGCGGCGGGGTCGGCCTCGACGAGCGCCGCGCGGATCTTCCCGATGAACTTCTCCGGCGACGCGTCGCGCGACCAGCCCAGGCGGCCGACCTCTTCGCCGTCCGGCGAGAGCAGAACGTAGGTCGGGAATCCCTGGACCTCGTAGCGGCGGTAGAGCTCGACGGATCGCTCCGACGCGGAGGCCGCGTCCGCCGGAAAGTCGATCATCGCGGCGACGATCCCCGTCGCGGCCCACGCCTTCCACTCGTCCTTGGAGAAGACCTCGCGATCCATCCATTGGCAGTACCCGCACCAGTCGCTGCCGGTGAAGTCGAGCAGGAGCGGAAGTCCCTTCTCCTTCGCGAGCGCCCGGGCGGCGTCGACGTCCTGCAGGAAGGCGCCGGCCTCGGCCCCCTCGGCGGGGACGGGCTCGGCGAAGGCGGGGGCCGCGGCGCACAGCGCGGCGGCGAGGAGGATGGCGTTCGTCTTCATGCCGCGAAAGTCTACCATAGCCGCCCCCGCGCCCGCAAGCGCGCGCGGTGCCCCTGGGCGCGGTCGGAACCTGTCGGAACGCAAAGGACGCAACCGCGCCGGCCGACGGGTCGCCGCTCTCCGCTGCTCCGTGACGGATCGCGCGTAAATTCAATTTCACCGTGCGTGATTTTCGTCGAAATTTCGCTACAGCAGAAGACAATCGTGAAAAATGAATAAAATAGTGAATAAGTATTCATCTTTTGAAGTCTACTTCATGTAAACCCCGAACCACATAGGAGGCACACCATGAACAACACCGCCAAATACGCACGCCTGGCCGTGGCGATCCTCGCCGTCGGCCTGATCGCGGCCCCCGGGACCGCGGAGGCCCGCCACCACGGCGGAGCCGGCGCCCTCGTCGCCGGACTCGTCGTCGGAGGAATCTTCGGAGCCGCCGTCGCGAGCGCCGCCACGCCCGTCGAGACGACGACGGTCGTCTACGAGACGCCCCCGGCGATCGTCCAGCCCGCCGTCGTCGCGGCGCCGGCCACGACCACGGTCGTCTACCAGCAGCCCGTGGTGACGCGGACGATCGTCGCGGCTCCCCCGCCGCCGCCCCCGCCGCCGCGCTGGCACCGCCCGCCGCCGCCCCCGCCCCCGCGTCGCGCCCCGCCGCCCCCGCCGCGCCACCACGGCCACCATGGCCGCCGCGGTCGCTAGACGGCCGAACGGAAAAAACCGCCCCGCCCGGAGCCGCGCGCTCCGGACGGGGCGAGCGGTTGAGGGCGCGGCGGAGTTCTGCTAGACTTCAGGACGTTTCCAACGCCCCGCTCCGCCATGTCCCGCTCCGACCAAAACCGCGCGGTCCAAGCCGCCGCCTCCGCGCCGTTCGTCTCGCCCGCCCCGGGCGGGGCGCGGCTGCGCGTGCACGTCGTGCCGCGCGCCTCGAAAACCGAGGTCTGCGGAATGCAGGGCGACGCGCTCAAGGTCCGGCTGCAGGCGCCGCCCGTCGACGGCAGGGCCAACGCCGCGCTCTGCGAATTCGTCGCGGACGCCGCCGGGCTGCCGAAGCGCGCCGTGTCCGTCGTCGCGGGTGAGACCTCCCGCTCCAAGACCCTCTTCGCCGCCGGCGCGGACCCCGCCGCGCTCGCGGCGGCCCTCAACCCGCAGAACACATGAAGATCGCACCCCGCTCCAAGTTTCTCCTCATTGGCGACAGCGTCACCGACATGGGCCGCAAGCAGCCCGTCGGCGAGGGGCTGTTCAACCCGCACGGCAACGGCTACCCGAACGTCGTCCAGGGCCTCCTCACGAGCGTCTACCCGGACTACTTCATCAACGTCGTCAACATGGGCGTCTCCGGCAACAACGTCACCAACCTCGAGGAGCGGTGGCAGACCGACGTGATGGACCTCAGGCCCGACTGGGTCTCGGTGATGATCGGCGTGAACGACGTCTGGCGCCAGTTCGACATCCCGCAGATCCCCGACGCCGGCATCCCGCCGGAGCGCTACCGCGAGACGCTCGCGCGGCTCGTCGACCGCACGAAGCCCGTCGTGAAGGGCATGGTCCTGATGACGCCCGTCTACTGGGAGCCCAGCACGGCCGACGCGATGTCCGCCCGCGTCCGGCAGTACGGCGCGATCTGCCGCGAGATCGCCGAGGAGAAGGGCGTCCTCTTCTGCGACGCGCAGGCCTACGCCGACCGTGTCCTCGCCCACTGCCACTCCTGCTACATCGCGTGGGACCGCGTCCATCCGAACATCCCCGGCGCCAACGTCCTCGCCCACGCCCTGCTCGACACGATCGAGTTCGACTGGAACCGGCAGATCCCGTAGGAACCGGCGGCCAACCTCTCACCTCTCACCTTTAACCTTTAACCTCTAACCTCTTCCCCTATGCTGTTCTCCGACATCCGGACCGTCGTGTTCGACCTCGACGACACGCTCTACGCGTTCGACGGCGGCGCGGCGCCCAACGCCGACGCCCTGCGCGCGCTGGCGGCCGTCGCCGCGCCGGCCCTCGGCGTCTCCGAGGACGAGTTCCTCGCCGAGGTCGCCGCGTCGCTCCGCGCGCAGAAGGAGCGTGTCGGCCCCGACAGCCCCGGCTACCACAGCCGCGCCGTCCGCTACGCGCGCATCCTCGAGGCGCACGGCCTGCCGCTGCGGCTCTCGCTCGAATGGACGGAGCGCTACTGGAGGGAGCTCTTCGCGCGCATCCGGCCCGCGCCCGGCGCGGCGGACGTCCTCCGCGCCTGCCGCGCGCGCGGGCTCCGCGTCGGCATCGGGACCGACATGAGCGCGATCGAGCAGTTCCGGAAGCTGGAGACGCTCGGCCTGCTGGACCTCGTCGACTTCGTCGCCACGAGCGAGGAGGCCGGCGTCGAGAAGCCGCACCCCGCCTTCTTCGACCTCGTCGTCGAGAAGGCCGGCTGCGCGCCGGGGGAGATCCTCTTCGTCGGCGACAACCTCCGCAAGGACGTCCTCGGCTCGACCGCCGCCGGCCTGCGCGGCGTCTGGCTCCAGCCCGACGCCTCCGCGCGGGACGCACGCCCGGAGACCCCCTCCGTCGCGACCCTCTCCGATCTCGCCGCGCTTCTGCCGCGTTCGAGGTAGCGCTACAGGCGGAGGCGCAGGAGCGCTTCGCGCTTGGCGGCGAGCGTCGGCGCCGCGGCGACGGACGCGAGGCGGGCGTCGCCCGAGCCGTCGATGCGCAGGAGCGCGCGCCGCAGGTCGCCCGAGTGCGCGTCGCTCCACTCCAGCGAGTCCGCGAGCGCGAGCGCCGCGGCGAGCCACACCTCGCCCTGCGGGACGCCGGCGCCGCGCGGCTCCGCCGCGAGGCGCGCGCGGACCGCGCCCAC
>CAMNDA010000322.1 GCA_946534745.1 uncultured Verrucomicrobiota bacterium
CCGCCCCCCGCCACGGAGCGTTCCAGCGCCGTGAACCACGCGCGCCAGGCGTCGTCGCGACGGGCACGGGACCGTGCACGCCGCGCAATTGCCGCCGGGGTGGCGGCAAGGGCCTCCCGGGCATCCTCACGGGTGGTCCGTTCCCTGGCCAGCTGTCGCAGCTCTCGGCGCCAGACCGAAGGCGCCGCCCCGCGCAGGGCGCGGAGTCGCGCCGTGCAGCGCTTCGCGAAGGCGCGGTCGACGCCCGCCTCGTGGCGGTAGGCGGCCTGGCGCGCGACCTTCCAGCAGGCGTTCGCGGCGTCGGCGGCCAGAAGGATTGCAACGGCGGGAACCGCGGCGACGACAAGGAAGGGAAGGAGTGCTTCCGAGGCCGAGAACAGGGCGATGGCGGTAACGCGGGGAATCATGGCGGGGGAGAAGTCAGTGGCGTGTGGGAGGAAGCGGGTATACGGGATGGAGCGAGAAGGGTGAAATGGGGGGCGACGGGGCTCATTTTATGGCAAGCCGACTTCGGAATCAAGGAAAATTTATCCACGGTGCGATTAAATGCAGGACAATGGAATGTTCATGCGGGCGGTTGTTGAACGAGCTGCCGTGAATGAAGTGACGACGGGGCGAGACGGGTCGCGGCGCGCGGGCGGAGGCTCGTGCGGCGCGAGATGCGGGCGGGACGGGGCGAGCCCCTACGCGAAGGAGCGCAGGTAGCGCAGGTCGTTGGTGTAGAGGTGGCGCAGGTCGGTGACGCCGTACTTGATCATCGCGATGCGCTCGACGCCCATGCCGAAGGCGTAGCCGTAGCACTCCGGGTCGTAGCCGACGTGCCGGAAGACGCGCGTGTCGACGATGCCGGCGCCGAGGATCTCGATCCAGCCGCTCTGCTTGCAGACCGCGCAGCCCTTGCCCTTGCAGACGTGGCAGGAGAAGTCCACCTCCACCGAGGGCTCGGTGAACGGGAAGAAGTGCGGGCGGAAGCGCACCTGGATCTGCGGGCCCATCATCTCGCGCGCGAAGTGCGCCAGCGTCGACTTGAGGTCGGCGAGCGAGACGGGCTTCACGTCCACGAAGAGCCCCTCGATCTGGTGGAAGTTCGCCGAGTGCGTCGCGTCCGTCGTGTCGCGGCGGTAGCAGCGGCCGGGGTTGATGATGCGGACGGGCGGCTTGCGCGCGAGCATCGTCCGGATCTGCACGGGCGAGGTCTGCGTGCGCAGCAGCAGCTCCGGGCCGAGCCAGAACGTGTCGCGCTCGTCGCGAGACGGATGGTGCTTGGCGGTGTTGAGCGCGTCGAAGTTGTTGAACTCCGTTTCGATGTCCGGTCCATCGGCGACCGTGAAGCCCATCTGCGCGAAGATGCGCGTCACCTCCTCGGTGACGAGCGTGAGCGGGTGCAGCGAGCCGGAGCCGCGCCAGTTGCCGGGCATCGAGAAGTCGAACGCCTCGTGCGCGGCGCCTTCGCCGGCGACGGCCTCCTTGCGCGCCTCGAGCGCCTCCGTGAAGGCGGCGCGCAGCGCGTTGAGCGCCTGCCCGAACGCGGGCTTGTCGGCGGGCGGGACGTCGCGCAGGCCCTTCATGAGGGCGGTGAGCGAGCCGTTGCGGCCGAGGAACTTGATGCGGACGCCCTCGACGTCGTCGGGCGTCTTCGCTGCGGCGACGGCGGCGAGCGCGTCGGCCTGGAACTGGGGGATGTCCTGGAGAGTCATGGCTAGGAGGCGGGCGTGACGCCCTTGCGGAGGATGATGTTGCCGTACTTGCGGGTTTCGCCGGTCTGGACGATGAGGAAGGCCTTCTTCGCGCGCTCGTAGAAGGCGTAGCGCTCGAGGCGCTGCATCTTCGCCCAGGCGTAGCCGGCGCGGTCGGCGGCGGCGCGGTAGGACGCCTCGACGTCGGGGTCGAGCTCGTCGCCGGGCACCGCCTCCATCGTGATCATCGGCGCGTCGGTCCCGTAGGAGTCGAGCTCGAAGAGCGGGAGGATCGCGTCGAGGAGCGCGGCGGCGGGGATGCCGTCGGCGCGGAGGACGACGGCGCCGCCGGCCTTGCCGAAGGTCTCGGCGGGGAAGTGGGCGTCGCCGAGGACGAGCTCGTCGCCGTGCCCCATGCGGGAGAGGGCGGAGAGCAGCTCGGGGGAGACGAGGGGGGAGATGCCTTTGAGCATGGCGGTTCCTTGCGGTTGCGTGGCGCGGGATTATCCCGCAACGCGCGGGCAAAGTCAAATGCCGCGCGCGGTTTTCCTTGAAACGGCGCGGGAAATCGCGTAGACTCCCGCGCCATCGAACCCCACGGAGCCGAAATGAACATCGTCTGCCTCGACGTCGAGGGCGTCCTCGTCCCCGAAATCTGGATCGCCTTCTCGGAGGCGACCGGGATCCCCGAGCTGCGCCGCACGACGCGCGACGAGCCGGACTACGGCAAGCTCATGCGCTTCCGGCTCGGCATCCTGCGCGAGCGCGGGCTCGGCCTGCGCCGGATCCAGGAGGTCATCGCCGGGATCGACCCGCTGCCCGGCGCGAGGGAGTTCCTCGACGCCCTCCGCGCCGAGGCCCAGGTGATCCTCCTGAGCGACACCTTCGAGCAGTTCGCCGCGCCGCTCATGGAGAGGCTCGGCCGCCCGACGCTCTTCTGCAACACGCTCGACGTGGCGCCGGACGGCATGATCGCCGGCTACCGCATGCGCGTGGCGGACTCCAAGCTCTCGACGGTGCGCGCGCTGCAGTCGATCGGCTTCGACACGATCGCCGCGGGCGACAGCCACAACGACCTGGCGATGATCCGCGCCTCGAAGGCGGGCTTCCTCTTCCGCAGCACGCCCGCGATCGAGGCGGCGAACCCCGACCTGCCCGCCTTCTCGGAATACGCCGACCTGCTCGGCGCGATCCGCGTGGCGCTCCGGTCCGCACCCGATCCGCAGGCGCCGTCCCGCCCGTGAAGACGAAGTCGATCCAGCAGCAGGACGAGCAGTTCCGGCAGGCGCTGCAGGCGGTGCCGGTGCGGAACGCGCACGTGAGGGCGACGCCGCTTCCGGAGGATCCGCTGCGGCTCGAGGTCGAGGTGGAGCTTCTCTACCGGACGCCCGTGCAGCGCTTCCTGCGGCGTCTCCTCAGGGCCTCGCCGACGAAGCGCTACAAGCTCGACCGCCTCGGCACGCGCGTCTACCGGATGATCGACGGGCGCAAGACCTACGGAGAGCTCGTCGACGAGTTCGCCGCGGCGGAGAAGCTCACCTTCTTCGAGTCGCGAGCCCTCCTCGGCCAGTTCCTGCAGCATCTCGCGCGCCGCGGCCTCGTCGTCGCCACGGTGCGCAAGCCCGCGCCGTAGCGGGCGCTACCGGTCGTCGGCGTCGGCCGCGGGCGCGGCCGCCTTGCGGACGAGGACCGTGTCGATGCGGCGTCCCTCCATCTTCACGACCTTCATCGAGAGGCCGAGCTCGGGCACGTCCACGTCCGCGCCCTGCGCCGGGACGGAGGCGAGGCGCTCCACGATCCAGCCGGCCAGGGTCGAGAACTCGCCCTCCTCCAGCTCCGTGCCGAGCGCCTCGTTCACGTCGTCGATCGAGCTCTCGCCCGGGACGAGCCATTTCCCTTCGCCCAGATCCTTGATCTCGACGACGTCGTCGGGGCCGTCGTACTCGTCGTAGAGGTCGCCCACGATCTGCTCGACGAGGTCCTCGATCGTGACGATGCCGGACGTCCCGCCGTAGTCGTCGACGACGATCGCGATGGACTGCTTGCGCTTCTGCATGCGCTTGAGCAGGACGTCCGCCTTGACGGTCTCCGGGACGAACATCGGCTTGCGCAGCAGCGCCGCGATGGCGAAGGACCTGGAGTCGACGGAGCGCAGCAGGAAGTCGCGCGCGTTGAGCACGCCCTCGATCGTGTCGATCGAGCCGCGGTAGATCGGGATGCGCGAGACGCCGGCGCGGCGGATCGTGTCGCGGATCTCCTCCCACGACGCCTCGGCGGGGAGCGCGACGACGTCCTTGCGGTGCACCATCACGTCGGCCGCCGTCAGGTCGTTGAGCTCGAAGACGTTCTCGATCATCTCCTTCTCGTCGGCCTCGACCGTGCCCTGCTGCTCGCCGGCCTCGACCTGCAGGAGGATCTGGTCCTCGGTGACGGCGGGGACGAGCCCGTCGCCGGGGCGCACGCCCAGCGGCCGCAGCACGAGGCGCGCGGAGGCGCTCACGAGCCACACCGCGGGGTGCACGATCCACGTCCAGGCGCGCAGCAGCGGCGCGAAGCGGTGCGCGAAGCGCTCGCCCGCGGCGATGGCGGCCTGCTTGGGCGCGATCTCGCCGAAGACGAGGACGGCGTAGGAGAGCGCGAAGGTGACGAGCGCCGCGGCGGTCGCCTCGGCGCCCGGGCCGGCGTCGGCCGCGACGAGCCGGCGCGCGAGCGGCGGCGCGAAGGTGATCGCCGCGAACGACGAGAGCAGCAGGTTCGCGAGCGTGTTGCCGATCGAGATGCCGGAGAGGAAGCGCCCCGTGTCCGCGAGGAAGCCCGCGAGGATGCGGTCCGCGCGCGAGCCCTCCTCGGCCGCCTGCCTCACCTTGAGGCGGTCGAGCCGGATGACGGCGAACTCGCTCGCGGAGAAGAAGAAGCTCGCGAGCAGCGCGCACGCCATGACGAGGAAGCGCCAGAACAAGCTATCCATTGCGCACGAGCGTGGGCCGTTTGTATCCCTCGAGCCGCCGGAGGACGACGCCGGCCTCGGCGAGGACGGCCTTCGTCTGCTCGGTGACGGAATACTCCTCGTCGTAGACGACCTCGCGGATGCCCGCGTTGACGATCATCTTGGAGCACATGAGGCAGGGCGAGAGCGTGACGTAGATCGTCGCGCCCTTGGTGGAGATGCCGTGGTAGGCGGCCTGCGTGATGGAGTTCTCCTCGGCGTGCGAGCAGATGCACTCGCCGAGCCCGGTGCCGCTCGGGGCGCTGGAGGCGCAGCGCGGGCAGCCGCCCTCGTTGCAGTTGCGGACGCCGCGCGGCGTGCCGTTGTAGCCGGTGGAGATGATGCGGCGGTCCTTCACGATCACGGCGGCGACGTTGCGGCGCGAGCAGTTGCTGCGCGTCTTCACGACGTGCGCGATGTCCATGAAGTAGGTGTCCCAGTCGGGGCGCGGCGCGGCGGCGGCCGCCGCCGCGGCCGGCGCGTCGCCGTGGTCGTGGCAGGAACGGTCGGACATGGCTAGGCGCGGCGGACGGAGAGGATGACGACGGGCGTCGCGGGGACGTTCTCGTACCACGAGACCGTCGTCGTCGGGACCTTGGCGATGGCGTCGAGCACGTCGAGGCCGCTGGTGAGCTTGCCGAACACGCAGTAGCCGAAGCCCTGCGCGGTGGGCGCCTTGAAGTCGAGGAACGCGTTGTCCGCGTGGTTCACGAAGAACTGGCTCGTGGCGGAGTCGACGACGTTCGTGCGCGCCATCGCGAGCGTGCCGCGCTCGTTGGGGAGGCGGTTGCGGGCCTCGTTGACGACCGGCTCGTGCGTCTTCTTCTGCTCCATGTCGGGCGTGAAGCCGCCGCCCTGGATCATGAACCCGGGGATGACGCGGTGGAAGACCGTTCCGTCGTAGAACTTCTCGTCGACGTAGCGGAGGAAGTTCGCGACGGTCTTGGGGGCCTTGTCCTCCCAGAGCTCGGCCTCCATGGTTCCCTTGGACGTTTCGATGACGACTTTCGTGCTCATTCGTTTCTCCGCGCCGCCCCGTCCGCGCACCCTGCGCGGCCGCGTGCGGCGTGTTGCCTCGTAATTATGCGGATTCCCCTGCGCGGTGTCAAACCCGCGCCGGGGCCCGGGAGCCGCTAGCTCCCGAAGAACTCGCGGTAGAGCGCCTGCACCGCGGGCTTGAGGTCCACCTCGCGGATGCCGAACATGATCGAGAGCTCCGACGAGCCCTGGTTGATCATCTGCAGGTTCACGCCCGCGCGCGAGAGCGCCGTGACGACGTGCAGGCACGTGCCGACCGTCGTGCGCATGCCCTCGCCGACGGCGACGAGGAACGCGATGCCGCGCGTATAGGACATGTGGTCGGGGTGCAGCTCCTCCTCGATCTCCGCGAACACGCGCTCGCGGACCGCGTCCGGGAACTGCTCGTCGCGGAAGACGACCGTCACCGAGTCGACGCCCGCGGGCATGCACTCGATCGAGACCTTCTCCCGCGCGAGGATCGCGAAGAGCTTCGCCACGAAGCCGACCTCGCGGTTCATGAGCCACTTCTCGACGTAGAGCGCGCCGAAGCCGCCCGACGAGGCGATGCCGTTCACGCGCCCCGGCACCGAGCGGCGCCGCGGCAGGACCATCGTCCCGGGCTCGTCCGGACGGTTGGTGTTGCGGATGTTGATCGGGATCTTCGCGCGGATCGCGGGCATCACCGCCTCGTCGTGGAACACGGCGAAGCCGGCGTAGGAGAGCTCGCGCATCTCCGCGAAGGTCATCTCGCGGATGCCCTCGCCCTTCGCCGCCTCGGGGCAGAGGCGCGGGTCGACCGGGTAGACGGCGTCCACGTCGGTGAAGTTCTCGTAGACCTCCGCGCGCAGGGCCGCCGCGAGGATCGCGCCGGTGATGTCGGACCCGCCGCGCGAGAACGTCGCGAGGCGCCCCGAGGCGGTGTAGCCGTAGAAGCCGGGGAAGACGACGACGTCCGGGATCGGCGCGAGCTTGGCGCGGATGCGGTCGTAGGACTCGGGCAGCAGCTGCGCCGAGCCGAACTCCTCCGAGAGGAGCATGCCCGCGTCCTTCGGGTCGACGTAGACGGCCGGCAGCCCGCGCGCCGCGAAGGCCGCCGCGCAGAAGCGCGCCGAGAACTCCTCGCCGAGCGCCTTCACCGCGTCCTCGAACGCGGCGGGGTGCGAGCGGTCGGCCGCGAGGCGCGCGGCGAGCTCCTCGCGCAGCGCCGCGACGAGCCCCTCGTCGAGCCCGAGGTCGGCGCGGATCGACTCGTAGCGCTCCGCGACGCGCTCCGCGGCGGCCGCGGCGTCGCGGCCGGCGAGCGCCTCCCGCGCGCAGGCGATGAGCAGGTCCGTCACCTTGTCGTCGCCCTTCGCGCGCTTGCCGGGCGCGGAGACGACGACGACGCGGCGCTGCGCGTCGGAGCGGACGATCTCGAGGACCTTGAGGATCTGTGCGGCGTCGGCGACGGACGACCCGCCGAATTTGCAGACTTTCATGGCGATTCCCTCCCGGATTGGCGGAAGGGCGCGGATTATGCCACAGAGCCCGCGCGCGCACAAGCGCCCGCCGCCGGCGGCGGCGCTAGCCCTTGAGCGCGAGGTACTCGGCGTCGATCTTCGCCAGCTCGTCCGGGATCGCGATCTTCTGCGGGCAGTGCTTCGTGCAGCGCATGCAGCGGACGCACTCGGACGCCCGGGCGTCCTCGGGCAGCTTCTCGTAGCCGCGCAGGAAGCGCCCCTTCTCGCCGTCCGCCTTGTAGGCGTTCCACAGCGCGAAGATCTCGGGGATCGCCACGCCCGCCGGGCACGGCACGCAGTAGCGGCACGCGGTGCACGGCACCGCCTGCGACTGCTGGAAGGCCGCCAGCGCCGCGGCGATCGTCCCGCGCTCGTCGTCCGAGAGCTCCTTCACGGGGGAGAACGTCCGGATGTTGTCCTCAAGGTCCGAGTCGCGTCCCATGCCGGAGTTGATGAGCTTCACGCCCGGCAGCGACGCCACCCAGCGGAACGCCCACGAGGCGGGCGAGGCGTCCGGGTCGGCCTGGCGCAGGATCGCCTTCGCCGGGTCGTTGAGCCGCGCCAGCGCGCCGCCGCGCAGCGGCTCCATCACCGCCACGTCGATCCCCTTCGCCGTCAGCTTCTCGTACTGCTCCTTCGAGCGGTAGCGCGTCCAGTCCTGGTAGTTGAGCTGAATCATCGCGAACTCCCAGTCGTAGGCGTCGAGGATCGGGTCGAGCGCCTCGGGCGCGTCGTGGAACGAGAAGCCGAGGTGGCGGATGCGCCCCTCCTTCTTCCTCTCGAGCAGGAACTCGAGCGCGTGGATCTTCCGGGCCAGGTCCCAGTTGCCCCAGCCGAGCGAGTGCATCAGGTAGAAGTCGAAGTACTCCGCCTTCGTGCGCGCGAGCTGGTCGTCGAAGACGCGCTTGAGGCCGTCCTCTGTGCGCGCCATCCACACCGGCATCTTGTCGACGAGGAAGTACGAGTCGCGCGGGCGCCTGGAGAGGAAGTCGCCGACCGCGACCTCGCTCTCGCCGTCGTGGTACATGTAGGCGG
>CAMNDA010000323.1 GCA_946534745.1 uncultured Verrucomicrobiota bacterium
CGACGCACCGCAGGCCGGGGCCGTCGGCGATGCCGTCGCGGTCGAAGCCCGCGAGGCGGATCGTCCTCTCCGTGGCGGGGTCGGCGCCGCCGCTAGGCGTCGGCTCCGCCACGGCCGTGCCCTTCGGCGTGCTTGACGCGGTCGTGCTCCTCGGCGCGCTTGGCGTCGTTGAAGCGGTCCAGGGTGCCGACGAGGTAGCCGGTGATGCGGCGGATGCGCTCGAACTTGATCAGCTCGTCGCTCTCGCGCCGGCCGCACTTCGGGCACACATCGCCGATCACGCCGTTGTAGCCGCAGACGGGGTCGCGGTCGACCGGGTGGTTCACCGAGCCGTAGCCGATCCCCGCGTCGTGCATCGCGCGGATGATCGTCTCGAAGGCCTTGGTGTTGCGCGCCATGTCGCCGTCGAGCTCGACGTAGGTGATGTGGCCCGCGTTGGTGAGCGCGTGGTAGGGCGCCTCCTTGCGGATCTTCTCGATCGCGCCGATCTTGTAGTAGACCGGGATGTGGAAGGAGTTGGTGTAGTAGTCGCGGTCGGTGACGCCGGGGATGATGCCGTAGCGCTTCTTGTCCATGCGGATGAAGCGGCCGGAGAGGCCCTCGGCGGGCGTCGCGAGGCACGTCCAGTTCAGCTTGGTCTTCGCGGCCATCGAGTCGCAGAAGGCGCGGATGTGGCGGACGATCTCGAGGCCCTTCTCCTGCATCGCGTCGCTCTCGCCGTGGTGGTGGCCGTAGAGCGCGATCAGCACCTCCGCCAGGCCGATGAACCCGATCGAGAGCGTGCCGTGCTTGATGACCTCGCGCACCTCGTCGTTCCAGTGCAGCTTGTCGGAGTCGAGCCAGACGCCCTGGCCCATGAGGAACGGGAAGTTCTTCACCTTGCGGCGGGCCTGGATCTCGAAGCGGTCCAGGAGCTGCTGCGCCACGAGGTTGAGCATCCGGTCGAGCCCCTCGTAGAACTTCGCCTCGTCGCCGTGGGCCTCGATGGCGAGGCGCGGCAGGTTGATCGAGGTGAAGGAGAGGTTGCCGCGGCCGGTGCTGATGGCGCGGTCCGGGTCGTGGACGTTGGCGAGCACGCGCGTGCGGCAGCCCATGTAGGAGACCTCGGTCTCGGGGTGGCCCTCCTTGTAGTAGGAGATGTTGTAGGGCGCGTCGACGAACGAGAAGTTCGGGAAGAGGCGCTTGGAGCTCACGCGGCAGGCGAGCTGGAACAGGTCGTAGTTCGGGTCGCCGGGGTTGTAGTTGACGCCGTCCTTCACGCGGAAGATCTGGATCGGGAAGATCGGCGTCTCGCCGTGGCCGAGGCCCTTCTCGGTGGTGAGCAGGAGGTTGCGCATCACCATGCGGCCCTCTGGGCTCGTGTCGGTGCCGTAGTTGATCGAGGAGAACGGGGTCTGCGCGCCGGCGCGGCTGTGCATCGTGTTGAGGTTGTGGATGAGCGCCTCCATCGCCTGGTAGGTCGCCTCGTCCGTCTCCGCGTAGGCCGTCTTGCGCGCGTAGGCCAGCGCCTTGTCGACGGCGGCCTCGGGGAGGCCGGACGCGACGAGGTCCGCGCGCAGCTCGGCGTCGAACTTCGCGCCGCCCTCGAGCGAGGGCTTCTCGCCGGACTTGGCCTCGGCCGCCGCGAAGCGCGCCTTCATCGCCGCCGGGTCGGGGACGGCGGCGCCCTCGGGGGCGAGCAGCGAGAGCGCCTCGGAGAGGTCGACGCGGTAGCGCTTGGCGAAGGTCTTGGCGACGCCGGGGGCGAGGCCGCGGTCGAACTGCGCGACGGACTGGCCGCCGTGCTGGTCGTTCTGGTTGGACTGGATGGCGATGCACGCGAGAGCCGCGTAGGAGCGGATGTCGTTGGGCTCGCGCAGGTAGCCGTGGCCGGTCGAGAAGCCGCCGTGGAAGAGCTTCAGCAGGTCGATCTGGCAGCACGTCATCGTGAGCGCGTAGAAGTCGAAGTCGTGGATGTGGATCCAGCCCTCGCGGTAGGCGCGCGCCTGCTCGGGGCGGAGGAGGAACTTCTCGTTGTACTCCTTCGCCGCGGTCGCGCCGTACTGCAGCATCGTGCCCATCGCGGAGTCGCCGTCGACGTTCGCGTTGTCGCGCTTGAGGTCGCTCTCCTTCGAGTCGCGCGAGGTGATCTCGTCGAAGATGTGCATGAGCTGCGAGTTCTTCTCGCGGGCGGTCGTGCGGTCGGCGCGGTAGAGGATGTAGGACTTGGCGACGTCCTCGAAGCCGGCGCGCATGAGCGCGACCTCGACGGCGTCCTGGATCTGCTCGACGTTGGGGACCTGGTCGGGGTACTTCTCGTTGATGACCGCGTCGACCGCGTCGCCGAGGCGCTCGGCCTCCTCGGCGCCCTCGTGCCCGGACGCCTTCATCGCGCGGGCGATGGCGTTCACGATCTTGGCTTCGTCGTAGGAGACGCGGCGGCCGTCTCTCTTCAGGATCTCGGTGACCATGGAAGGTGTGTTCCTTTTTGTCTGTGCGGACGTCCCTCTTCGGGTGGGAGCGGGCGGTCCGCGGGTGGTTGGTTGGAAGGTGGGTTGGTGGGTGATTGGACTTGCAAGCGGCTCCGACGGGGCGAGGGAAAAACAGACGAGGGGCGCTCGTGCGCGCCTCCGCGAACCTTTCCACGGACACCCTGCCGGCTGTTATCCGGCGCGCGTCCGCGCCCCCGGCTTTCGCCGGAGGCAGTGCCCCGCTAGGCGAGGCGGATTGAACCATACGACCCCCTCCGGTTCAAGCGCGGGATTTGCCCGCAAAGGAACCATTGGTTCGCAACCCGTTGAAGACCGCCTACTTATGAAGATAGAAAATCTATTTTACACCACCGGTAGCGCCAAGGGCGCCCCTCGCGGCGCAACATCTGGTGTCCGCGGGTGTTTCAATTCGCTTGCATTCGCGCGGGGCGAAAGGTACAATCGGCGGCATGAAAACCACACCCACCTTCACCATCCGCAACGCCTCCGGAATGTCGCTCACGGCGAGCGCGCTCGGCGGCATCGTCACCTCCCTCCGGGCCCCCGACGCGAAGGGCCGCCCCGGCGAGGTCCTGCTCGCGTGCGCCAGGCCGGAGCAGCACCACGCCAACGGCTACATGAACGCAATCATCGGCCGCTACGGCAACCGGATCTCCCGCGGCGGCTTCGCCCTCGACGGCGAGTTCCGCGCCCTCGCGCAGAACTCGGGCGGCCGGAAGCACCCCTGCTCGCTGCACGGCGGGGAGAAGGGCTTCGACCGGAAGGTCTGGCAGGTGCGGAAGTTCGAGGCGGCGGACGGCCCCGCGCTCGAGTTCACGACGCTCTCGCCGGACGGCGACGAGAACTACCCCGGCAACCTCTTCGTCCGCGTCGTCTACACGCTGACGCGCGACAACGCGTGGCGCATCGACTACCTCGCCACGACGGACCGCCCCACGGTCGTCAACCTCACGCAGCACGCCTACTTCAACCTCAACGGCGGCGCGCGCGACGTCTCGGACCACCTCGTCCAGGTGAACGCTTCGCGCTTCACCGAGGTCGACGCCGCGCTGCTCCCGACCGGCCGCGTGCCGTCCGTCGAGGGCACCGCGCTCGACCTGCGCGGCCCCGCCGTCCTCGGCGACCGCCTCGCGCTCGCCCGCAAGGACCCGCTGCTCAGGATCGTCGGCGGCGGCTTCGACCACAACTTCGTCCTCGACCGCAAGGGCCCCGGCCTCGACTTCGCCGCGTTCCTCGCCGACCCGGAGAGCGGGCGCACGATGGAGGTCTGGACGACCGAGCCCTGCGTGCAGGTCTACTCCGCGAACTTCCTCGAGCCCTCCACGCCCGCGCGGCGCGGCCAGAAGTACGGGAGGCACTGGGGCGTCTGCTTCGAGACGCAGCACGCGCCCGACTCCCCGAACCAGCCGTCGTTCCCGTCCGTCCGCCTCGACCCGGGCGAGGTCTACCGCAGCACGACCGTCTACGCCTTCGGCACGCTCGACGGGCACGACGACGGCTGCTCCTGCGGCTGCCACGAGGGCGACTGCTCCTGCGGCCGCCACGAGAACGCCTGACCGGCCGGCCATGGACGACGCCCTTCGCAACGCCCTCGCGCCGGCCGGCCCGGGAGACGCGCGCCTGCTCGGCCCCGCCGGCGCGGCCGCCGACGCCTGCCTCCGCGCCCGCGCCCTCTCGGACTGGGCGCAGGGGCCGATGTACGACGAGGCCGAGAACGCCTTCCGCACGCACTGGGACGACGACCCGCGCGGCGGCCAGGGCTGGGGCTGGCAGAACGAGTACTGGGGCAAGACGATGCTCTGCTTCGCCGGCGCCGCGTCCTACTCGCGCGACCCCGTTCTCGCCGCCTGGGCGCTCGACAAGGCGCACGCGTTCGTCCGCGCGTTCCAGAGGCCGAACGGCTATCTCTCGACCTACGCGAGCGAGGACCTGCTGCGCCGCAACCCGGACGGCCCCGACCCGCGCGACCACGCCTGCTTCAACGTCTGGGGCCGCAAGTACACGCTCTGGGCGCTCGTGGAGCTTTCCCGGATGGTCGGCGGCGACGCCGAATGTCTCGCGGCCGCGGAGAAGATGGCCGACCACCTCGCGGCGCAGCTCGGGCGCCTCGGCCTGACGCTCGACCGCACCGGCACGTGGCACGGCGTCTCGTCGATGAGCATCCTGCGCCCGCTTCTGGAGCTGTACCGCCTCACGGGCAACGCGAACGCCCTCGCACTCGCGAAGGACGCGATCCGCGCGTTCACGGCGGACTCCGGCTCGCCGTGCGCGATCCTGCACGACGCGCTTCGCCCCGAACCGATCGCCGAATGGCATCCGGAGCCGACGTTCTGGGCGAAGGCCTACGAGATCCTGAGCTGCCTCGAAGGCTGCGCCGACTGGTACCGGCTCGCGGGCGAGCGCGGCGTCCTCGACGCGGTTCTCGCCTACGAGCGACACCTCGTCGAGGAGGAGCTCAACCCGATGGGGAGCGTCGGGTGCTTCGACCATTTCGTCCATTCCGCGCACCGCGTGAACGGCATGACGGAGCTCTGCGACGTCGTGCACTGGATCCGCCTCGAGCGCGAGCTGCTACTCCTCACCGGCGATCCGGTGCACGCGGACCGCATCGAGGAAGCGTTCCTCAACGCGTTCCTCGCCGGCGTCTGGCGCGACGGCCGCTGGGGCGCGCACATCGTCCGCTCCCACGGCACGCGCCACCTCTCCGCGCCGCCGCAGGTCGGGATGGCGCTTCACCAGTGCTGCCCGGACAACATGATGCGCGCGTTCTTCGACTACGCCGGCGTCCAGGCCGCGCGCGCCGCGGACGGCGCGCTCTGCGTCCTGCTCTACACCGACGGCGCCGTCGCGCTCGGCGGCGACCGCGTCGAAATTTCCGGCGGCTACCCGTGGTCGGACGGCCCCGTCGTCGTGCGCGCGGATTTCGAGAAGGCCGGCACGGTCCGCTTCCGCGTCCCGCGCTGGTCCGCGGAGATCCGCGTCGACGGCGAGCCCTGCGCTCCGGACGGCGGCTGGATCGAGCGACCCGCCCGCGCCGGAACGAACGTCTGGAGCCTGGGCTTCGACTTCTCGCCGCGGATCGTCAACTGGACCGGGCGCAACGACGACGACATCCGCGACTACGTCCGCTCGTTCATGGAATACCGGAACAAGACGCCCGAGATGGCGGGGCTCACGCGCGAAGAGGCCGGCGTCCGCGTCCTGAGTGGACCGCTCGTGCTCGCCAAGGGCCGCCTCGCCGGCACGTCGCGCGAGGAGACGCTCTTCGCGGCGACGATCCGCAACCAGGGGTGGCGCGCCTCGCTGCATCCCGCGCCGCGCACCGCCGCGAACGCCGCCGTCGCGCGCCCTTGGACGCTCCTGCTCGAACGCGACGGCGAATCGCGCGCGATCCCCGTCGCCGACTTCGCCTCCGTCTCGAACGTCGACGACCCTGCGAACTGGTTCTCGCTCTGGTTCTAGCGAGAGCGCCCGCCGTGCGGAGCCGGGTTCGCGTTTGGCAAGTCACCGCGACGCGCGGACGGTTGTTTTACCCGCGGCGCTCTGGTAGAATGCCCGCATGCACGATGCTCCCGTCCCGGCCCCCGAACCTCCGCCGCAGCGGCTCCACGGGTTCCTCCGCCTCCTGCCGTTCGTCCTTGCGGCGCTGGCGCTGGCGTGGCTCGCGCTCGACGCGCTCGTCTTCCACGAAAGCGCGCGCCACCTGCGCGACCTGGAGCGGGTTTCGGAGCTCCACCGGACCTACCGCCGATTCACGGAGGCCGAGGCGCGGATGAAGGAGGGCACCGACAAGCTCACCCAGGCCGTCCGGCGCTACGCCGCCACGGGACGGCCCGAGTTCATCGCGGACTACGAGCAGGAGGAGAAGGTCGACCGCAACCGGGAGCGCGCGATCGCGATCGTCGAGGAGATGCCCGGCGTGGATCCGACGGCCCTGCGCATGCTGCACGAGTCGATGGAGCATTCGCTCGGGCTCCAGGACGACGAGCACCGCGCCATGCGCCTCGTCGCCGAGGCGACCGGGCTGCCGCGCGAGCGCATGCCGCAGCACCTGCTCGACGTCGCGCTCACGCCCGAGGAGGAGGCGCTCTCCCCGGCCGAAAAGCGCCAGCGCGCGGTCGACATGCTCTACGACGAGTCCTATTTCGCCGCCAAGTCCAACATCTGGGACAGCGCCGCGCGCTTCCTCGACGGGACCATCGGGCGGAGCGTCGACGACTTCGACGAGACCACGAAGCGGACGATCCGCTCGGTGGCGCGCCAGATGGTCCTCTTCACGCTCGCGCTGGCCGTCGTCTTCGCGCTGCTCGTGATCGCCGCCTCGGTCGGCTACGCCCTCTTCTCCCGGCTGAACCGCACGAACCTGGCGCTCGTCGCGGAGCTGCGCCGCGAACGGGACGCGACGCTCGCCGCCGAGAAGGCCAAGAGCATGTTCTTCTCGATGGTGAGCCACGACATCCGCACCCCGCTCAACTCCATCATCGGCTTCTCCGAG
>CAMNDA010000324.1 GCA_946534745.1 uncultured Verrucomicrobiota bacterium
CCTGCTCCGGCTTCGCCGTCCGGTCCGAGGCTCCGGTCCTCGGCATGGCTCCGGGCATTCTCCGGCCGGCAACGCCGAGGTTCGATTCAACCGTGCGTGATTTTCAAGCATTTATCCGCTCTGGAAGCGAAGATATTGCTGAAAATCACGCACGGTGAAATTGCAGCGCGGCCCGTTGACACGGGTTCTCCGACCGTGTTGCAGATTCGCGGTCGGAGGCGGCCGGAGCAGGAGGCGGCTCAAGCGAGGAGCGGATGCCCCGGAACGGCCCGCGGGGGCGTGTCCGGCGCGGCGTCAGGCCGACGCGGCCGCCCGGTAGCCGGAGGAGAAGAGGCGATCGACCGCGAAGGTCACTTTCCGCGCGCGAGGGCGGAGTCCAGCAGCGCGCCGAGGTTGCCGAAGCCCGAGGAGCGGGCGCTCTCGCGGTTCGCGCGGAGCGCCGCCTGCGCGTCGCGCTCCTCCGCCGCGGCCGCCTCCTGCGCCGCCACGACGGACGGCAGCGTGAGCGACACGCGGTCGCCCTCGACGCCCTTCACGACGACCTCGATCTTCGAGTCCGGCGGGAACTGCTTCTCCAGCAGCGCCTGGTTGTTGCCGCCCTTCGGGATGCCGGTCTCGCTCACGTGCAGCAGGCCCGTCCTCTCTTCCGAGAGGCGCACGAACACGCCGAAGTCGCGGCACGACTCGACGATGCCCTCGAGCCTCGCGCCGACGCCGATCTCGCCGGGCTTCAGGGCCGCGACGCGCTTGTCGACGACCGAGAGCGAGATGCGCCGCGCGACCGGGTCCATCGACTCGATCTTAAGATCGAGCTCCTCGCCGACCTTCACCACCTCGCCCGGGTCGACGATGTGGCGGCCGCGGCCGAGCGTGGCGATCGGGATAAGGCCGTCGACGCCCGGGACGAGCTGGACGAATGCGCCGAACGGCGCGAGCTTCACGACCGTGCCGGTGACGTAGCTCCCGGCGCCGAAGTCCTCGCAGTAGTCCTGCCAGGGGTCCTTCGCGAGGTCCTTGAGCGAGAAGGTGAAGCGCTCGTTCTCCCAGTCGATCCGGCGGACCTTCACCTGCACCTGGTCGCCCTCGTGAAGGACGTCGCCCGGCTTCACGGAGCGGTCCCACGAGATCTCGGAGTTCGGGATGAGGCCCTCGACGCCGCCGATGTCGACGAACGCGCCGAACGGCATCACCTTCGTGACGACGCCGTTGCGTAAGTCGCCCTCGAAGAGCGAGGCGCGGAGCGTCTCGCGGCGCTCGGCGCGGGCGCGCTCCTCGAGCGCGCGGTGGCTCACGACGAGCGTGTGCTCGGCGGGATTGTACTCGACGACGAGGAACGTGTCCGTCGTCCCGACCGGGGAGGGCGCGCCCTCGCGCGGGCGGTGCAGCGCGACCTGCGAGTAGGGGCAGAACGCGCGCTGGCCGTTCACGCGGACCTCGAAGCCGCCGTTGACCTCCTTCTCGTACTTGCCCTCGAGCGGGACGCCGGCCGCCATCGCGGCGCCGATCGCCTCGTCGGAGGCGTCGAGCTGCGCGCCGCCGGAGAGGGAGAGGCGCGCGGCGCCGTCCTCGAGCGCGACGAAGTAGGCGTCGATCTCGTCGCCCGGATCCGGGAGCGGCAGCTCCTCGCCGAACGCGGCGCGGTCGATCACGCCGGGCGTCTTGGCGTCGAGGTCGATCGTGACGACGCGGTCGCCGACGGAGACGACGCGGCCGTGGACGTGTTCGCCGGGCTGGAATCCGGCGCGCGGGGCGGGGGCGCGGCCCTCGTATTCCTCGAGGAGGGCGTCCATCTCGGACGACCGGCGGTTCTTCTTGGGCTGGAGCATGGGATGCGGTGGCGGGGTGTTCGGAGAAACGCGGCGAGTCTAGACCAAGCGGAAACGCGCGTCAAGCGGCTTGCCGCCGCGGGAAGGGCCGTGGTAGAATCGCCGCCATGCCCGCACGACCGATCCCCGCCGGCTTCGCCCCCTTCGCCTGGCACCACCTCCGCGGCGCCGTCCCCGGCGACTGGGAGGTCTCGCGCTACTCGGTCGAGGACCGCGACGGCCGCCTCGAGTTCGCCAATCGCGACGGCCTCCGCGCCACCGCGAGCTGGGAGCCGTGCGAGCGCGAGCCCGACCGCGCGACGACGATGGCGACGTTCCTCGAGCGGAACCTCCTCGGCCGCGCCGCGGCGCGCGAGCGCGGCCTGCGCCGCGACGACCTCCGGACGGAGGAGATCGGCCCGTTCCTCGTCGGCCGGCTCGACGACGCGCTGCCCGTCCAGGCGCTCGCCTACGACCGCGCCGGCGAGCGGCTCGTGCGCTGGATCTTCGAGGGCGCGGCCGACGTGCGCGGTCGGCGCGAGATCGTCGCGCCCGTGCTCTCGTCCTGCGACTTCAACGACGACCCGGACGTCTGCGAATACGACCTCTTCGGGATCCATGCCGTCCTGCCGCGCGACTACCGCGTCGAGGACATGGTCGTGCTGCCGGCCAACGTCCTCGTGTCGTTCGAGCAGGAGAAGGGCCGCTCGCGCGCGACGTTCCGCCGCTGGGGGCTCGCCTCCTTCCTCCGCGGCGAGGACTCCCTCCTCGACTTCTACGCGCGCGTCGTCCGCACGAACCGGATCGAGATCCTCTCCTCCGAGCCGCGCACGGTCGGCGGCCACGAGGGTCTCCTCGCGCGCTTCTCCGCGCCGCGCGAGCACCACGGCGACCGCTACATGGCGCGCCGCTGGAAGAACGGGATCGCCTGGGTCTGGCACGACCGGGAGGCGAACCGCATCGCCGCCTTCGAGCAGATCGGGCCCGACGGCCGCGAGGAGCTCCCCCTCTCGACCGTCCCGGGGCTGTAGCCGCGCGGCGCCCGCCCGCTATGCGCGCGGAAAGGCCTGGCGGTAGACGGCGCGGATGCGCTCGATCGACACGTGCGTGTAGATCTGCGTCGTCGAGAGCGAGGCGTGGCCGAGCAGCTCCTGCACGGCGCGCAGGTCCGCGCCGGCGTCCAGCAGGTGCGTCGCGAAGGAGTGGCGCAGCGCGTGCGGCGAGAAGCGGTCCGCGGGGAGCCCCGCCGACACCATCGCGGAATCGAAGACGCGCTCGATCAGGCGCGTCGTCGCGCGCCCGGCGCGGCGGTTGAGGAAGACGGGCGCCTGCCGCGCGGCGGCGGCCCGGCCGAAGAGCGCGACGGACCGCTCGCGCAGTCCGCCCAGCGCCTCGGCGGCGACGCGGCCGAGCGGCGCGAGGCGCTCCTTGCGCCCCTTGCCGAACAGCAGCGCCGTGCCGGCGCGCAGGTCGACCGCGCCCTGCGAGAGGCCCGCGGCCTCGGCGATGCGCGCGCCGGTGCCGTAGAGGAACTCCAGCAGCGCCCAGTCGCGCCACGCGAGGTAGGCGCGCTCGATCGAGGCGTCGGCGGGCGTCCGCTCCGCCTCGGCGCGGCGCGCGGCCTCGCGCGCGGTCTCGAGGAGCGTCTCGACCTCGGCGACGGAGAGCACGTCCGGGAGCTCCCGGCGCCTCTTCGGGCCGCGCAGCATCGCGAGCGGCGAGTCCGCGATCTCGCCCTCGCGGACGAGGTGCGCGTAGAACGAGCGCAGGGCGGAAAGCTTCCGGCGGACCGTCGTCGGGGCGGCGTCGGACCGCGAGAGCCCGACGAGGAACGCGCGGGCGTCGTCCTTCGCGACGGCCTTCCACGGATAGGGCGGCTCGGACGCGGACCCCCACGTGAACTCGGCGAACTGCCCGAGGTCGCGGGCGTAGCCGAGGAGCGTGTTGGGCGAGTCGCCGCGCTCGGACGAGGCGGCGGCGAGGAAGCGCGCGACGAGCGGGTCGCCCTCGGCGCGGGGGCGGAGCGGCGCGCCCGAGGCGCCCTCGATCTTCTGGGGCGTGGTCCGCGGCATGGCTAGGCGGGAAGGTCGCGGAGGGCGGGCCAGTCGTCCGGGATGGCGTCGAGGCGGGCGCGGGCGGCGGCGGCGGCGGGGAGGGCGTCCACCGAGAGCTCCTCGGCCGAGGCGCCGTCGGAGGCGAGCGCGCGGACGAGGTCGCCCAGGGTCCAGCTCTGCAGGTCGACGAGCGCGGCGTAGACGTCGTGCCGGCCGTCGACCGGCGCCAGGATCCCCGCGCGCACGAGCGTCGCGGCGACGTCGCGCACAAGGCGCACGGAGACGCGGTGCTCCCGGTTCCACGCGACGAGGTCGAGCGGCCCGCCGCCCTCCTTCATGCCGTGCGCCAGGTCGCGCAGCAGCGCCGCGGCGAAGAGCGTCCGCGCGCGCTGCGAGGGCGCGGTCCAGCCTGACTCGAGGTGGTAGGTGTCCGCGTTCTGCAGCGCGAAGGAGACCTCCGCCGCGACGAGCAGGATCATCCACGAGACGTAGACCCAGAAGAGCAGGATCGGCACGGCGGCGAAGGTCCCGAAGAACTGGCTGTACTTCGCCACGCCGATCTGCAGCTTGAGGCAGAGCTTGAGCCACACGCTGAAGCCGACCGCCGCGAGGAAGCCGCCGGCGAGCGCGGGGCGGAACCGCACGTGCGTGTTCGGCGCGCCGCGCAGCACGAGGCAGAAGCCGAGCGAGAGGATCACGAGCACCCACAGCACGCGGAACACCGGGAAGCCCGCGAAGCGCGAGAGCCCCACGGCCGCGTCGAACGAGGCCATCTTCCTCTCCAGCGCCGCGAGGACCGGGACGGACGAGGCCGCGACGGCGAGGAACGGCAGGATGATGACGACGGCGAGGTAGTCGGTCACCTTGCGGAAGAAGGGGCGCGTCTCGGAGACGCCCCACACGCGGTTGAACGCCTGCTCGACGTTGCCGATGACGCTGATCACCGTCCACACGAGCATCAGCAGGCCGATGCCGCCGAGCGTTCCGAAGTTGAGCTGCTCGACGATGTCGAAGCCCTTGTCGACGAGATCGAGGAGCGTGTCCTCGGTGATCACGCCCTCCGGCGCCGACGGCGCGGCGGAGCCGGAAGAATGCTGAATGCTGAATGCTGAATGCTGAATGTCCGTTTCCGGGTTCGGCTCGCTCGGAGAGCTCGTCCCGCCGACGGGCTCGCCTTCGGCGGCGGGCTTTTCCGTGTCTTCCGTGTGTTCCGTGGTTCCTCCATCGGCGGCAAGCCCTTCCCCGTCTTCCCCGTGTTCCTCGGTTCCTCCCTCGGCGGCTTGGCCTTCCGTGTCTTCCGCGTTTTCCGTGGTTGCATCCGCCGTCGCCGGCGCGCCGGGGATGTTCGGCATCGGGATCGCGGCGGAGGCGAAGACGAGCTCGTGGACCTGCTTCTTGACGTAGTGCCGCAGGTGGTCGCCGTCGGTCGCGACCTTCGCGAGCGAGAGCGCGAGGGCGAGGACGGGGACGATGGAGAGCATCGTCACGAACGTGAGCGACGAGGCGCGCAGCGCGACCTCGTTGCGCCGGAACCCGCGCGCGACGAGGTAGACGGTGCGGACGAGACGCACGAGGAAGCGGTGCAGGCCGCGCAGGGCGGAGACCTCGACGTCCCAGACGTCGCGCGTGGCGAACGTCGCGGCGCGGCGCAGCCACCTCTTCGCGGCCGCCGCCCACTCGGCGGCCTTCGCGGCGGCCGCCTTCGCCCTGCCGGCGGCGGCGCGCGCCTTGTTCGCGGTCTCGCGCGCCTCGTCCATCGCGGCCTTCGCGCGCCCCGCGGCGGCCTTCGCCTCGGCGGAGGCCGCCTGGGCCTTTTCGGAGATCTGGCGGACCTTGTCCGCGGCGTCGGTGAGCTTGCTCATTTTTTCGGGGTCCGGCGCGGATCGCGCGGCGTGCGCACCATTATTGTCACGGCCCGCTTCCGTGTCAATCCGGATTTTCGCCCGTGTGACTCGCCAAAGCAAACGCGCCTCCGGCCGAGCCGGGGGCGGCGTTTGCTTTGTCAGGTTACCCCGCCCCGCGCCCGGGCC
>CAMNDA010000325.1 GCA_946534745.1 uncultured Verrucomicrobiota bacterium
TCTCCAGCGCGCAGGGCGGCGTGGCGACGAGCCTCCGCAGGAACGCGCCGCGGTAGCCGTAGATGCCGATGTGGCGCTGCCAGAGGCCCGTGGCGGGGTCCGCCGCGCCGTCGCGCTTGAACGGGATCGCCCAGCGCGAAAAGTACAGCGCGCCGTCCTCCGCGTCCATGACGACCTTCACGACGGTCGGCGCGGCGAGCTCCTCCGCGGTGCGGATCGGCGCGCACGCGGTGGACATCTGGAAGCGGCCCTCCGCGTCGAGGCGGAGCTTGTCCGCCACGGCGTCGATCAGGGCAGGGTCGATGAGCGGCTCGTCGCCCTGGACGTTCACGACGACGTCCCCGTCCGCCGCCTGGGCGGCGACGGCGACGCGGTCCGTGCCGCTGGGGAGGTCCGAGGGTGTCATCACGGCGCGAGCGCCGGTGCCCTCGACCGCGGCGGCGATGCGCTCGTCGTCGGTGGCGACGATCACCTCGTCGAGGGTCTTTGCGCGGAGGCACGCCTCGGCGACCCAGCGCACGAGGGGCTTGCCGCAGATGGGGGCGAGGCTCTTGCCCGGGAACCGGGTCGAGCCGTAGCGGGAGGGAATGACGGCGATGGTCTTCATGTCTTGGAAGTCCCCTCCGCGGCGGGCGCCGGCTCCGCCGGGCCCGCGCGGAGCGGGCTTGGCGGCGCGCTTCGCGCGCGAAGGACAGGGGTTGGAAGTCGGCCGCGATTCTAGCACCTTCCGGAACGCGGCGCAAACAAGTGAATTCCGCCGGATCTGGTTCTCTCCGCCGCCAAGAGCGCCGAACTCGACCCGGACGAATTCGCTCGCCTGAAGCTCGAAGAGCTTAGGATCCCCCTCCCCGTCGAAACCCTCGCGGAAAAGGCGGAATCCGGGAAGTAACCCCGAATGCGTCAGGAGGCAGGGGCGTTGGGCTTCTCTTCTGCGGGAGACGGCTCGCTCGGAGAGCTCGCCCCACCGGAGGCGGGCTCCGCGGGCTTGGCGTTCTCTGCGTGTGGATTCGCCTCGGGGGCGGGCGGCTCGCTCGGAGCGATCGCCCCACCGGAGGCGAGCTCCGCGGACTCCGCGTTCTCTGCGTGTGGATTCGCCTCGGCGGCGGGCGGCTCGCTCGGAGAACTCGCCCCACCGGAGGCGGGCTCTGCGTTCTCTGCGGGCTCTGCGTGAGGATTCGCCTCGGGGGCGGGCGGCTCGCTCGGAGAGCTCGCCCCACCGGAGGCGGGCTCCGCGTTCTCTGCGGGCTCTGCGTGGGTTTCCTTCGCTCCGCGCGCCTCGTCGGCCGCCTCGAAGAACGCCTTGGCGGTCTCGGGGTCGGTCTCGAAGAATTCGCGGAACATCTCGACCATGTCCTCCTTCGGGGGTAGGCCTTCCGCCTTCGACGAGAGCCAGATGGAGGTCGGTCCGTCCTCGCCGCCGATGACGCCGGCCTCCGCGGAGAAGACCCCCTCAGGCTCGCTCCGCTCGCCAGCTCCCCCAGCGGGGGAGCCAGAAGGCGCCGCGGGGGCTCCCTGTGTGGCGAGGCGCGCGATCCCGCCGGGCAGCTCGTACCATTCGTCGGAGCCGCGGACGGCCATCTCCGTGGTGACGTCGCCGCGGATGGGGCCCTTGAGCCAGGAGAGGCGGTTCTGGACGGCGCCGGGGCGGCCGGGGATGCGGACGGGGGCACGCGTCCAGGAGACTCCGGCGAAGGCGGTCGTCTCCGCGCCGTCGACGAGGGAGACCTGCGCGTCGGCGAGGTCGAGCCAGAGGCTTCCGAAGGCGGGCGAAATGCGGGGGAAGACGCACGCGCCGGGGCATTCCTCGGCGCCGGTGGCCTGCGAGGGCGTCCAGACGCCGTTCTCGCGGTAGGCGGCGAGGCGGGCGCGGGGGGCGCGGACGGCCCAGCCTCCGCGGCAGCGGCCGACGCGCAGCCAGGGGGCCTCGACGACGGCGCGGGCGGCGGCGTCCGCCCCGGCGGCGCCGGGGATCTCGAGGCGGAAGTCCCGGAACGAGAGCGCGAGTCCGGGCGTGAGGCGGATCTCGGAGGCCGAGGCGGCGTAGCCGGTGCGGACCGAGAGGCCGCGCAGGACCTGGGCGCGGGCCCACGACGTGCGGACGAGGAGGTGCGCGCCGGCGTAGAGCACGGCGGCGAGGAGGACGAGAGACCAGAAGACTTTCTTGGGACGGATGTACATGGGGGCGGCTACTTGGAGGTCTGCGGCGTGATGGCGGAGGGGAGCGAGTCGGAGGCGGGGACGCGCGTGCGGTGGCGGCGGAAGAGCCCGCCGCCCTCGTCGGCCTTCTCGGCCTCGCGCGCCTCGATGCGCTCGGTGACGAGCTGCGTCGCGATGCGCTCCGAGACGGCGTCGCGGCTGAGGAGGTTCTCGTCGCGCTCGACGACCCTGAGCGGGAAGGACGAGGCGTCGAGCTTCGTCTTCGCGAAGCGGTCGCGGGAGATCTGCTGGACGATCGTCACGGAGCCGTCGGGGCCGAAGGACATCGTCGGCTCGGCGACGCGGACGACCTTGCCGAGCGAGGCGAAGCCGACGACGCGGTCGTCCGCCGCGGGGTCGGAGACGCGCAGGAAGATGCTCTCGGTCTTGTCGCGCGCCCAGTAGAGCAGGGAGAAGCGGTAGAGCCGCCTATCGTCGCCGGGCAGCGTCCGGACGGTGGACGTGAACTCGATGCCCTCGACGATCGCGAAGGCGACGGGGTGCGAGGCGGCGCTCTCGTTCTCGCCGCGCTCGACGGCGGCGATCGCGTGTACGCGCGCGTTGCGCGGCAGGTCGAAGCAGGCGCCGACGCGGATCGTGAAGGGCTTCTCCTCGCCGGGCAGGACGGTGAGCGCGGGCACCGCCGAGGCCGGCGCGCCGGGGCGCGGGGAGATCAGGCGGCCCGTGTCGGCGTCGCGCAGGTAGAGGCGGACGCGGTTCTGCAGGTAGGGGCCGTAGTCGTCGACGATGAACGCGGTCGAGCCCGTGTTGCGGACGACGCCGGAGAGCGTTACGTCCTCGCCCCGGACGAACTCGGAGCGATCGGCCTTGATGCCGATCGCGAGCGTGGTGGAGACGTCGGCGGCGGCGCGCCCGGGGAGGAGCGCGGCGGCCGCCGCGAGGAGGGCGGCCGCGAGGGCGGGGGAGTGTTTCATGGCTGCGTGGCGGGGTGCTGCAGGTCGGGCGGGAACGCGGCCTCCACGCGCTCGAGAAGCGCGTGGAGCAGGACCTGGTGGGCCTCCTGGACGTGCGCGGACGTTGCGGCGTCCGGGACGTCCAGCAGGACGTCGGAAAGCGGGGCGAGCGCGCCGCCGCCGCGGCCGGCGAAGGCGAGGACGAGCACGCCGCGGGCGCGGGCGGCGCGGGCGGCGCGGAGGAGGTTCTCGGAGTTTCCGCTCGTGGTGAAGAGCGCGAGGACGTCGCCCTCCGCGCCGAAGGCCTCGACCTGGCGCGCGAAGACGTCCGCGAAGCCGAAGTCGTTGCCGATGCAGGTGAGGGCGGTGCCGTCCGCGCACAGGGCGAGGCCGGGCAGGGCGCGGCGGTCGGCATGGTAGCGGCCGGAAAGCTCCTCCGCCAGGTGCATCGCCTCGGCGGCGCTGCCGCCGTTGCCGGCGGCGAGGACCTTGCGGCCGGCGCGGAGGGCGCCGACGACGAGCGCGGCGGCCTCCTCGAAGGCCGGGGCGATGCGGGCGAGCGACGCCACCGCGCGGGCGGCGTCCGCGACGATCGCGCCGAAGTCGGGCGCGGTGGACGGGGTTCCGGACATGCCGCGGAGGATACCACAACCGCCGCGCGCCTTGCAACCGCCCGCGCGCAAAAGGGACGGCGGG
>CAMNDA010000326.1 GCA_946534745.1 uncultured Verrucomicrobiota bacterium
ATCTCGTCGCCCGGCTCGAGCGCCTCCCCGAGCGCCGCGAGGCGCGTGCCTTCCGCGCCCTTCGTCTTCCGGTAGTACTTCTTCTCGACGCGCAGCTCCTTCGGCTCGTGCGCGCGGACCTTCAGGACGTCCTCGAAGTAGCTCCAGTGCACGCCGCCCCACGCGACGCCCTTCTCGCACGCGCCCGTGAACGCGATCTCGCCCATTCCGGGCTCGATCTCGTCCGCCGCGTAGCGGTGCGACCACATCCCCGTGCCGGCCTCGGCGTTCTCCGCCGGGACCTTCTCGCCGCCGAGCGTCACCTCCGCGAGCGCGTCGCCCGCGAGCAGGTCGGTCGGGCCGCCGAGGACGAGCGCGTAGATCGCGTCCGCCGTCGCGGCGGTCGTCGTCCAGTCCTGCGTCTGCTTCTGCTTGAGCAGCCACACGTTGCAGGCGTCGGCGCTCGCCTCGTCTCCCGTGACCTCGCGGAACGCCTCGACGACGAGCGCCTGCGTGGAGACGGGCGCCGCGAAGAGGCTGCACGAGAAGAAGTACGGGCGCTTCCAGTACATCCCGAGCTCGTCGGAGAGGACGCCGCGCTCCTTGATGGAGGCGAGGATCTCGCGCGCCAGCGCCTCCTCGCCGCGGCGCTTCAGCGCGGTCGCGGCGACGGCCTGCGTCTCGAGCCCGAGGTCCGGCCACTCCGTGCGGAGGTGCTCGACGAAGAGCTCCGCGTCCTTCCCGTTCTTCGGCGCCGGCACGCCCGCGAACGAGTGCAGGTAGAGCCAGCGCACGTCGAAGCCGTTCACGCGGAAGGGGATCTTCTGCTCCTTCGCAAGGCGCAGGCGCCGCTTCACGTCCTCCGCGACCTCGCGGTCGAGCGCCTTCGTCGCGTCCGCGAAGAAGTCCGGGTAGTCCATCGCCGCGAGGCGGTTGAGGCGCGCGAAGCCGGTGAGGATGTAGAGCGTGATGGAATCGGACGACGGCCCGCCCGGGAACCACGGCCAGAGGCCGTCGCGGTTGCGCGTCTCGCGCAGCTTCCCGAGGCAGCGCTCCTGCTCGGCCGCGAGGCGCTCGCTTCCGAAGAGTTCGCCCAGCCGCGCGCGAGCCGCGGTTTCGTGCTCCGCCTCGCGCACCCACGGCGTCGCCTCGAGCGCGACGGCCTTGAGCTGCGGGTTGGTCTCGAGCGGGCTCTTCAGCGCCTCCGCACCGGCCTCCCTCCAGGCGTCGAACGTCGCGCGGATGCGCGGGTCGGCGTTCGCGATAAACGCGCCGAGCGCGTTGGCGTAGTAGCGCGAGAAGGTCTGCTCGCAGCACTCGTGCGGGAACTCCATCAGATACGGGAGCGAGAGCACCGCGTACCACGCCGGACGCGACACGGCGCGCACCTCGAGCCCCGCGTGGCGGATCGTGTCCGAGCCCGCGCTCGCGAGGAGGTTCGAGAGCGCGAAGGTCCGGGTCTCGGCGCCGCGCGCGTGGAGCTGCACCGCCTCGCGAACGAGGATGCGCCGCGCGAGGACGGGCAGCACGCCCTCCTCGCCGTCGGCGAACTTCGCCCCCTTCGCCTTGGCGACGTATTTCAGGAAGCCGCAGCCGTCGGGGATCGCGACGCGGAACTCGAAGGTCTTCGACTCGTGGGGAGCGAGCTCGAAGGGCTGGGAGGTTGAAAGGTTGAAGGGTTGAAGGGTTGAAGAGGTTGAAGGGGTTGAAGAGGTTGAAGCGGTTGAAGCGGTTGAAGCGGTTGAAGGGGTTGAAGCGGTTGAAACGGTTGAAACGGCTGAAACGGTTGAAACCTGTAACTCCTCCATGTCCAGCGAAACGATCCCGGACTGAGGAGTCTCCTCCGTGTTCGTCACCTTGACGGCGAAGAGGAAGTCGTCGCCCTCGCGGGCGAAGCGCGGGGCGTTCGGCTCGCACATCAGCGGCTTCGTCGTCACGATCTCGTCGTTGCGGTAGACGCCGCCGCGCAGCCCGTTGTCGTGCGCGACCATCAGCAGCTTCCAGCCCGTGAGCGCGTCGGGCACGGTGAACGTGAACGACACGCGCCCGTCGGCGTCCGTCTCGAGATCGGGGAGGAAGAACGCCGTCTCCTGCAGGTTCCGGCGCGGCGGGGAGGCGTCCGGGGCGTCGACATCGTCCTCCTCGTCCCCTTCCTCCTCGCAGGCTTCCGCCTCGCAGGCTGCCTCGTCGTATCCATCGGCGAGACCGTCGCAGTCGGCGCTCCACCCGTTGGCCATCGCGGGGGCCGCGGCCAGCGCCACGCCCTGGTCGCCCAGCTCTCGCCGCATTGCCATCCTTGGCGCTATGCCGCGAGCCCTGGCGTAGCTGACGCCGGCGTCGAAGCCATACGCGCGCGAATTCCAGCGGAGGGTGTTGTATAGCGACAGGGGTCTCCACGTCGGCCAGTATAGGTCGGGCCCCTGGTAGCACGGGAAGAATCCCTCCAGGGACGACAGGCGCATCGCCTGGTTCTGGAGGATCGGGCTCGCGCGCCACGGCGTCTGCGGCGTGAAGTGGCTGGAGAAGCCGAGCGAGGCATCGTGCCACTTGTAGGCGTCGAGCGAACGGTCGTAGAGGAAGGCCAGCACCTCGGAGGGGCCGGAGACCTTGAAGCTCCAGGTCTCCTGCGCGCCGGGGTTGATCCTGCTCGAGAGACGCTCGGCCTCGATGTCGAGGACCCTGTCGTCCCACGGGACCCACACCGTCGTTTCGTTGCGGTAGAGGCGGTTCTCGCGCAGGAAGGTCGTCTCGACCTCGATCTTGCCGCGGTGCTCATCCGCGACGGGCAGCTCGTAGAACCAGACGGGGCTCTCGCCCTCCACGATCTTCTCGAGGATCGTCCTGCCGTTGCTGAGGACCCGGACGCGGCAGTGGCCGGTCTCGTAGCCCGTGCCCCAGTAGACGCGCATCGTCCCGCCGACCTTGACGGTGTTCGCCTCGACGCGGAAGAGCTCCGGCACGGCGATCCCGAGCGAGGCCGCCTTCGGGTCGAAGACGCAGACGGAGCCCATGTCCTTGACGGTCTTGCCGTTCGGGTCCTTCGTCTCGAACACGAGCCGGTAGGCGCCGACGCCGAGGTCGAGCTCCCCCGTCCACGGCTTGCCGCCCTCGCCCGCGACTTCGCGCGAGAGGCACGGCCGCTCCTCCGGCTCCCACGCCG
>CAMNDA010000327.1 GCA_946534745.1 uncultured Verrucomicrobiota bacterium
CCGTTCTCGATGCCGCCCGGCGTCGCGCGCCGCGCGACGTCCGGTCCGACGATCTCGGCCCACGACTCGGCGATGCGCAGCGCGGCGGGGTCCGCCTCGGGAATGCCCATCGCCTGCACCACGCGGCTCGCGGCGTCGCCCGCCGCCTCCGCGTCCTTGAACGGCGGCGGCGGGAAGGCGTCCGGCACGCGCAGGAACTCGCGGCGAACGCGCCATGAGCCCGGCGTGTAGTCCTTCGGAAGCGTTCGACGGATCATGGGCAATGCCGAATGCCGAATGCTGAATGCTGAATGCTGAATGGTGGGACAGGGGTCATTCAGCATTCATAATTCGTCAGTCTTGTCTTCCCCGTTCCCTTCGCGATCTGGCCGACGACGATCGGGGCGGCCTTGGCCCTGGCGAGGGCGGCCATCGTTTTCGCGAGGTCCTTCGGGCGCACGCACAGGACGTATCCGATGCCCATGTTGAAGACGCGATACATCTCCGCGGGGTCGACCTTGCCGACCGCCTGGAAGAACTTGAAGATCGGCGGGACCTCCCACGCGCGGCAGTCGAACACCGCGTCGACGCCCTTCGGGAGCATGCGCGGGACGTTGTCCACGAGCCCGCCGCCCGTGATGTGCGCCATGCCGTGGATCCTTACGCCGGCCTTGCGAACCGCGAGGACGGGCTTCAGGAACGAGCCGTGGACGGCGAGGAGGGCGTCCCGGAAGGTCGTCCTCGTCCCGGGGACGAAGTCGGAGAGCCTCTTCTTCGCAACCTCGAAGACAAGCTTGCGCGCGAGCGAGTAGCCGTTCGTCTGCAGGCCGGTCGAGGGGAGGCCGACGAGCATGTCGCCGGGGCGGATCGTCTCGCCCGTCACGAGGTTCTTGCGCGAGACCTTGCCGACGATCGTGCCGCAGACGTCGTACTCGCCGTCCGCCGGGTAGAGGCCGGGCATCTCCGCCGTCTCGCCGCCGAGGAGCGCGAGTCCGTTGCGGCGGCACCCGCGGCAGAAGCCGGCGATGACCTTGGCGAAGACCTTCGCGTCGAGCTTCGCGGTGCCGAGGTAGTCGAGGAAGAAGAGCGGCGTGGCGCCCTGCGTGAGGATGTCGTTCACGCAGTGGTTCACGAGGTCCTCGCCCACGGTATCGTGGACGCCGGCCATGTGCGCGACCTTGAGCTTCGTGCCGACCCCGTCGGTGGAGGCGACGAGGATCTCGCCCGCGCCGGGCGAGCGGAAGAGGCCGCCGAAGCGGCCGATGTCGGAGAGGACGCCGGGCGTCTTGGTGCTTTTGACGTCGGCCTTGATCTTGGCGAGGCCGCGGTCCATTTCGTCGATGTCGACGCCGGCGGCGGCGTAGGCGGAGGTTTTCTTCTTCATGGTCTTTCGATCGTCGGAAACGGGAGGGATGCTACCACAAAGGGACGGTTCCGTCCAAGGGATTCCGCGCCTTGCCTCGGGGTGGGGGGTGTGGTATCATCCAGCCCGTCCTCCCAACTCCGATGCCCTCCCGTCCCAACAAGGTCCTCAACTCGCCGGCGATCCGCCGCATGCCGCTCTACCTGCACTGGCTGCTGGGCATGCGCGGGCTGGGCAAGAAGACCGTGTCGACGACGGAGCTGGCCGACTGCATGAAGCTCGGCTGGATCGTCGTGCGCAAGGACATCGCGCTCACCGGCGTGTCCGGGCGGCCGCGCGTCGGGTACGACGTCGACCGCCTTGTCGCCGCCATCCGCGCCTTCCTCGGGTGGAAGGAGACCCGCCGCGCGGCGCTCGTCGGCGCCGGCGCGCTCGGGTCCGCCATCCTCGGCTACGGCGAGTTCGCGAACTGCGGGCTGGACGTCGCGCTGGTCTTCGACTCCGATCCGGAGAAGGCGGGCCGGCGGATCCGCGGCCGGACCGTCCGCCCGATCTCGGAGCTGCCGGAGGCGTTCCGGCGCGCCCCCCCCGAGATCGCGATCCTCTGCGTTCCCGCGGCCGCGGCGCAGGAGACGGCGGACCTCCTCGTCCGCAACGGCGTGCGCTACCTCTGGAACTTCGCCGACGTGGCGCTCGAGGTGCCGCGGGACGTGATCGTCCAGCGCGAATCGATCGCGGCCGGCCTCGCGATGCTCTCCGTCAAGATCCGGAACGACCGCTCCGGCCGCCGCAGCCGGATCGAGGACTGACGCCCGCCCTCGCCCCCTTCCAAACACATCCATCCTCCGACCATGAAGAAATACACCGACCTTCCCTACGTCCGCGAGTTCGTCCGGCTCTGCGACATCGGCGACCGCCAGGGCTTCCACGAGCGCAACGGCGGCAACCTCAGCTACCACCTCACCGACGCCGAGATCAAGGCGTCGAGGCCGCTTCTCAAGGGGCGGAAGCCCGGCCCGTGGACCGACGTCGACCCGAAGGGCGACGTCGCGGTGCCGGCCCTCGGCGGACACTGGTTCCTCGTCACCGGCTCCGGCAAGTTCTTCCGCAACGTGTCCTGGGACACGGAGGCGAGCGTCGCGCTCTGCGAGCTCGACAAGGCCGGCGCGCACTACCGCGTGCTGTGGGGCCTGCGCGACGGCGGCCGGCCGACCTCCGAGTTCTCGAGCCACCTCATGAACCACGAGATCAAGTTCCGGATCTCGGAGGGGAAGGTCCGCGTCATCTACCACGCGCATCCCGCGAACCTCATCGCGATGACCTACGTCGTCCCGCTCACGGACCGCGCGTTCACCCGCGCGCTCTGGAACACGATGACCGAATGCCCCGTGATCTTCCCGGAAGGCATCGGCGTCGTGAAGTGGATGGTGCCCGGCGGGCGCGAGGTCGCCGTGGCGACGTCGAGGCTCATGGAGAAGTACAACAACGTCGTCTGGGCCCACCACGGCCTCTTCTGCGCGGCCGACACCTTCGACAACGCGATGGGGCAGATGGAGACGATCGAGAAGGCCGCGAGGATCGTGATGCTGATTTTCGCCTCCGGCCGCAAGCCGCTCACGGGCATCACGTCCGAGGGCTTCCTCGCCATCGGGAAGATGTACGGCGGCAAGATCCCGAAGCGGTTCCTGTAGGCGTTCCGGCGAGGCCATACGAAAGCGGCGCCGCCCGACCGGGCGGCGCCGCTTCGCGCGTTCGCCCCGCGCGCGGGGATCGGAGGCGCGCGGGGCGGTGCGTAGGATCTAGAGCGTGTCCTCCATGTCGCCGCCGTAGGAGCCGCGGCGCGGATACGGCATGCGGCGGTCGCGGTCGACCATGAGGTCGAGAACCATCACGTTGCGGACGAGCGACTCCTTCACGAAGAAGCCGTTGGCCGAGGCGTACTGGTGGATCTTCGGGAGGTCCTGCGTCGTCGGGACGAAATAGCGGCCGGCGATGTCCTCCTCCTTGCCCCCGAGCTCGTTGAGGAGCTGCGAGAGCACCCGCTTGGTGGAGCAGTTCCGGATCACGATGAGCGTTCCGGGAGGCAGCACCGTGGGCTCGCGCGGCGGAGCGGGCTCGCGGACCGGCGCGGAAAAGCCGCCGGGCGCGGCGCCGCGCGGGGCGCGGAACGCGGAGCGGAGCGACGTGAGGCGCGCGGACGACTCGGCCGAGGGGTTCACGGAAGGGGGGACGGAAAAGCCGGCGCGATTGCCGGCGGCCGGGCTCCAGACGTCCTGGGCGGGCTTGTCTTTGCCGAAGAGTGACATGAGCGGTAGTCTTGTTTCGTGTTGAAGATGGGCGATCCCCATATTCTCCGCGCCCCTTCGGGACGCGGAACTGGCCGCGTAGTATACGGAACCGCCCGCGCCGAATCAAGCGAAAATCGCGTTGCATTCCGCGCGCGAAAGCGCTATCCTTGCGCGCCATCCGGACGCACCCGCCCTCCGAGCATCACCTCTCACCTTCCACCTTTCACCTTTCAACTTTCAACTTTACCCTGTCATGCACCCCTACCGCACCCATACCTGCAACGAGCTCCGCGTCGAGGACGCGGGCAAGACCGCCCGCCTCTCCGGCTGGGTCTTCCACAAGCGCGACCACGGCGGCATCCTCTTCCTCGACCTGCGCGACCACTACGGCCGCACCCAGGTCGTCGTCCACCCGAGCCGCCCCTTCTTCCAGGAGGCGACCGACCTCCGGCTCGAGAGCGTCGTCACGGTGACCGGCCAGGTCGTCGCGCGCGGCGAGAGCGAGATCAACCCCGACATCGACACCGGCAAGGTCGAGCTCGTCGCGGACGAGTTCGTCGTCGAGAGCGCCGCGGACCAGACCCCGATCTACCTCGCGGGCGACGGCTCGGACGTCGGCGGCGAGGACCTGCGCCTCAAGTACCGCTACCTCGACCTGCGCCGCGAGTCGCTGCACAGGAACATCGTGCTGCGCTCGAAGGTCATCTCCTTCCTCCGCCGCCGCATGGAGGACCTCGGCTTCCGCGAGTACCAGACGCCGATCCTCACGTCGTCCTCCCCCGAGGGCGCGCGCGACTTCCTCGTCCCGAGCCGCATCCACCCCGGCGAGTTCTACGCGCTGCCGCAGGCGCCGCAGATCTACAAGCAGCTGCTGATGGTCGCCGGCTTCGACCGCTACTTCCAGATCGCGCCGTGCTTCCGCGACGAGGACGCGCGCGCCGACCGCTCGCCCGGCGAGTTCTACCAGCTCGACATGGAGATGAGCTACGCGACGCAGGACGACGTCTTCGCCGTGATGGAGGACGTCATCCCCGCGACGTTCCGCGAGTTCGCCCCGGCCGGCACGAAGGTCGACGGCGCGCCGTTCGTCCGCATCCCCTACCGCGAGGCGATGATGAAGTACGGAACGGACAAGCCGGACCTCCGGAACCCGCTCGTCTGGATCGACATGTCCGCGTTCTTCGCCAAGGCCGGCTTCAAGGCGTTCGCCTCCACCGTCGAGAAGGGCGGCCTCGTGAAGGGCCTGCTCGTCAAGGGCGCGGTGAAGCAGTCCCGCACGTGGTTCGACAAGCGCGAGCACAACGTGAAGGAGAACGGCGGCAAGGGCCTCGGCTACATCACGTGGACCAGCGAAGGCGAGCTCAAGGGCCCGATCGCGAAGTTCCTCACGCCCGAGCAGCTCGAGGAGATGAAGGCGCTCGCGAAGATGGAGAAGGGCGACGCGCTCTTCTTCATGGCCGCGCCGGTCGCCGAGTGCCACCGCCTCTCGGGGCTCGTCCGCACGGACATCGCGCAGACGATGGACCTCATCGAGAAGGACGCCTTCCGCTTCTGCTGGATCGTCGACTTCCCGTTCTTCGAGACGGACGAGGAGACGGGCGCGCTCATCTTCTCGCACAACCCGTTCTCGATGCC
>CAMNDA010000328.1 GCA_946534745.1 uncultured Verrucomicrobiota bacterium
CCGCGGCGACGGCGCGGGCCTCGGCGAACGGGCCTTCGTCCGATTCGACGAGACCCGCGACACAGTCCACGAAGCCGCCGAAGGCGGCGGAAAAGTCGGTGACGGCGAAGTTCAGGACGGCGCCTTCGCGGTAGAGGATCGCGGCGGGGTCGAGCGGCGGCGCGTCGGGGACGGGATTCGTCGGCGCGACGGAGAAGCCGAGGAGGAGGCCGTCGGCTTCGTCGAAGCCGACGCCGACGCGGACGGCGCCGAGCGCGGCGGGGTCGAAGTCGAAGACCCCGAACGGCGCGAGCTCGTCGATCGCGTCCGGCGCGAATTCGAATTCGACGGCCGCGAAGAGGAAGCGCGGCGCGGCGGCGTTCGAGAGCAGGGAGGTCGCGGCGGGGTAGAGGTCGTCGCCAGTGAGGAAGACGTTGAGCCCGTCGTGGTGGAAGTAGGCGTCGCCGTGCGGTTCGTCCGCGACGGTGGCGACGCCGTTTTCGCCGCGCACGATTTCGCCGCCGCCGAAGAAACCGAGGAAGTCGCCTTCCGCGAGGCGGTTGTCCGCGATCTCGTCGCCGGGGACGGCGACGATGCTGTCCTCGAGTTCGCCGGAGAGGAACCACGCGACGACCGGCCGCGACGGATCGAATCCGGGGAAGTCGAACTCGTCCATCGCCTCCTGGATCGCGATGCTCGCCTGGACGCCGAGCATCGGGTCGCCCGCGGCGGCGGAGGCGCCGTTCAGGGCCGCCTCGAGATCGGAGCGGGAGGAGACGCGGAGCCGGGCGGCGGGCCCGGGCGGCGTGCGCGGCGCGAGGGGCGCGGCGCCGAGCTTTCCGGCGAGGGCCTCGTAGGCGGCGTCCTCTGGGGCGTCGGGGACGAAGCCCTCGCCGCGGAGCGCGTCGAGGAGCGCCTTGGCGCCGGCGGCGTCGCCCTCGCGGTCGAGGCATTGCGCGAGGTGGAAGCGGAGGTAGTCGAGGGATTCCGCGAGCCGCTTCTTCACGGACCGGGGCGTCCAGACGCGCGGATGTTCGGCGCGCTCGATCGCCTCTTCGAGGACCTTGCGCGCCTCGGCCGTTTCGCCGACGGCGACGAGGACGGCGCCGAGCGTGTCGCGGAGGGCGACCGCGCCCGGGTCGTCGTCCTCGGCCGCGGCGACGGCGCGGCGCGCGTAGGGCAGCGCCTCGGCGTCGCGCCCGAGCAGGTGGAGCGTCCAGGCGAGTTCGTTGAGCCCGGTGCCGAAGAAGGGGACGTCGTCCTTGCCGTCGAGCTTGCCGACGGCCTCGGCGTAGAGCGCCGCGGCCCTTTCGAGGTCCGCGGCCGCGAACGCGCGGTCCCCTTCGATCTTCAGCCGGACGAATTCGCGCAGTTCCTCGGACTCCATGCCGGAAGGACCGCGGCGCCCGTCCTCCGCCTTCTTCGCGGCCTCGGCGGCGGCCTTGTCCGAGGCGGCGGCGCCGAGCGCGGCGGCGCGGGCGGCGTCCGCGTCGTCGGGCTTGCGGAGGGTGACGCCGAGGAAGCGGACGTTGCGGTGCCCGAACCAGAGCCCGACGCGGTCGGGGAGCGCGTCGCCCGTCACGGGGTCGCCGTCGGAGTCGGTCCAGCCGCCGAGCTCGGCGGCGGGCTCGGCGTCGTCGCCGAGCCAGACGAGGGCGCCGCCGCCGGCGAAGACGACGCGGTAGCGCGCGGGCCAGCCCTCGGGAAGCCGCCGCCACACGACGGTCCCGGGGTCGACGGCGTCGACCTCCTCCAGGTCCCTGCCCACGTCGGGCAGGACGGCGACGCCGAGGCGCTCCTTCTCGCGCAGGAGCACGACGGACGGGCTCTCGGGTTCCTGGCCCCAGGAGTTGCCGCCCGCGCCGACTCGGACGAGCAGCACGTGGGGCGCGTCCGCCCCGCCCCAGGGCTCGAAGCGGCCCGACGCCTCGAGGGCGGCGGGGACCTCGGCCTGGAGCTTCAGCCAGTGCGGATTGCCGTTGCGGCTGTGGCCGGAGCCCTCGTCGGTCCCCTCCTCCAGCGTGAAGCCGGAGTCGTAGTTGATCCAGTCGCAGAACTGGCGCTTGCGCAGCATGCCGAAGAAGCGGGGCTCGCCAGCGGCGTAGCCGACCTCCGCCCAGGCCTCGGCGGCGATCGTCGCGAGCAGGCACGCCTCCATGTGCTGGAGGCCGCGGCAGGCGTCCCAGACCGCGTCCGCCTCCGCGGCGCACGCGGCCCAGTCCTTGTCGGCGTATTTCTTGTAGAGCGGGGCGATGCGCTCGCCGTTCGGGCCGGAGAGGCCGTCGAGGACGGTCACGGTCGAACCGTAGTCGTCGAACGCGTCGCGGATCACGCCCCAGGTCCAGGAATCGCCGCGCGCGCGGTTCGCCGCGAGCGCGCCCTCGAAGTCGCCGCGCAGGAAGCGGACGCCCGAGAGGACCTCGGCGGCGACGGCGCGGACGTGGGAGTCCGCGGCGGGGCTCTCGAGCAGCGGCGCGAGCGCCTCCTCCGCCTGCGCCGCGCGCTCGGGGTCGGTCCAGAACTCCTTCTCGCCGGCGCGCGTCTCGGAGCGGACCATCGCCATGCCGCGCGCCCACTCGACGGGGATCCAGGAATCGTGGCGGCGCGTGGCGAGCGCGGCCTCGGAGAGGCGGCGGATGCGCTCCACGGAGCCGCCCCAGCGCGGGAGGTTGTGCCAGCGGTACTGGATCCAGGCGTAGGCGTTGTCGGCCTGCGCCGCGAGCGCGCGGCGGAACCAGAGGTCCAGGTCGCCGTCGCAGCCGGCGCCGGAGACCTTGACCATGTAGGCGGCGGCGTTCGGGAACTCCGGATGGAGCGCGTGGGCCTTTTCGAGCGCCTCGGCCGCCGCCTTCTGATGCTCGCCGAAGCCCTTCCAGCCGTCGTCCGTCACCGTGGACGCCCAGCCGCTGCCGCGGGCCTTCCAGGCCGCGTCGATCTCGGCCTTGCCGCGGAAGAGGAGCCCGAGCCACGGATCGGCGCCGGACGCCTCCAGCGCCGCCGCGAGGGCCTCGTCGCCGCTGTCGAAGAACTCGAGCAGGACCTTGAAGACCGCGCGCGACTCCGCCGGGTGCGCGGCGCGGGACTCCGCCCACGCGACGCCGGCCGCGCGCAGGGCGGCGGCGTGCTCGTCGGACGGGTCGAGCAGATTGCGCGCGTGGGCCGCGAGCAGGCGCTGGAACGGCGTGCCGGCGGCCGCCGACTTTTCCAGCTCCTCCAGCTGCGCCCGGGCCTTGTCGTCCCAGTGCCACTTGTGCTGGCCGACGACCGACATCCACGAGAGGAACGGATCCTTGGAGCCCTCCTTCACCGTGAAGTCGTAGGCGCGGCCCCAGTCGGGGTTCGGGCGGTCCAGCATGCTCCGGAACCAGCAGAGCCACAGCTCGTGCTCCACGTAGTCCTTCGCCTCGCCGATCCACTCCGCGTCCTTGTCCGGCCCGGCGAGAAGCGGCTCCAGCGCCTCGCGGCGCAGGAGCGGCAGCAGCTGCTCGTCGCGGAAGCGCGCGGCCGTGAAGAGGTTCGCGTTCGTGCGGACGCTTTCGCTCCACGCCGCGAGCGCGGCCTTGTCGCCGAGCCCCGGCCACTCGCCCGGCGCGGGCGGCGGCGCGGCCGGCTTCTTCGGCGGCGCGGGACGGCGCCGGGCGCGGCGGGCGCCGACCGTCGGGGTGTCGTCGTCGAAGACCGCGACCGCGCCGGTGCCGTCGGGGTCGATCGAGAACGACGTGTTCCGCGGCGGCTCCACGAGCCCGGGCGCGTCCTCGGGAAGGAGCGAGAAGCCCTCGGGCGCGGCGAGCGAGTTCGTCGGGCCGTAGCCGTAGAAGTAGACGTCGACGGAGTTCGATCCGCACGTGAGCTTCCAGACGTCCATCGGGGCGTCGAAGCCGTCGATGAACGTCGAGCCATAGCGGCGCGCGGAGACCTCGGCTCCGTCCGGCCCGCGCAGCCGCGCGAGGTACTTGTATTCGCCGGAGACGTCGACCGTACGGATCGGATCCTCGGCGTCGTAGCCGAGCTTGGCCCGCGCCGGCACGGCGGCGAGGGCGAGGAGGGGAAGGAGGAGGGCGAGTTTCTTCATTTCGGATTTCCTTTCTTTGCGGACTTCGCGGACGTTGCGTGAGGGTTCAAGGGGACGTGATGAATGTTGCCAATGTGGAAGTGTTGCCAGTTACAATGTTGCCAGTTGCCAGTAGCGGGGTTCGGTGTGTTCGGTGTGTTCCATGGTTTGCTGCGGCGTGGCGGGAGTCTGGTGGCCCTCCCCCCCTAGACGCGGTTTCGAGGAAAAACGTTCACGGTTTTTGAAACTTTTTTCGGTGTGGCGGGGGGGGGG
>CAMNDA010000329.1 GCA_946534745.1 uncultured Verrucomicrobiota bacterium
CCCGCCACGGCGCTGGTCGTGGAGGACGCGACGTTCGTCGACCTCCTCGTCGACGTCGACGACGAACCGCGCTCCTTCGATGCGTTCGAGATGAAGCTCGCGCGGTTCGACGGCGAGTCGTTCGAGTTGCTCCTCGCCGCGCACGCCGCGGCGTTCTCCGAGCGCTTCGGCGCGACGCGCCTCGCGCTCGCGCCGCCGGATGCGCCTCAGGAGAGCAACGAGCGGCTGCTCCTCGACTCCTACTCCGGCGCGGTCGACGCGCGGCTCGTCGAGAAGATGGCGGACTTCGGCCGCTACCTGCTGCTCGCCTCGTCCGGCTTCGGCTGCGCGCGCCCCGCGAACCTGCAGGGCGTCTGGAACGGCGACTACTCGCCCGCGTGGGCGGCCGCCTACTTCTTCAACGAGAACGTCCAGCTCATGTACGCCCAGGCGCTGCGCGGCGGAATGCCCGAAACGATGCTTCCGCTCTTCGACCTGCTGGACCGCTTCCGCGACGACTTCCGCGCGAACGCCCGCCGGCTCTGGGGCTGCCGCGGCATCCTCCTCCCGGTCTTCATGGGCGACCGATCCGGCCTCAAGGACAACTTCCAGCCGCACTGCGTCCACTGGACCGGCGCCGGCGCGTGGATCGCGTCGTTCCACTGGGACTACTGGCTCTGGACGGGCGACCGCGCGTTCCTGAAGGACCGCGCCTGGCCGTTCCTGCGCGAGGTCGCGCTCTTCTACGAGGACTTCCTCGCGCCCGGCCCCGACGGCCTCCTCCACGCCGCCCCCGCGATCTCGCCGGAGAACAAGCCGACCGTGGACGGCCGCGCCGAGAACGGCGTCAGCGCCGACCCGACGATGGAGATCGCGCTCGTGCGCGAGCTGCTGACGAACGCGCTCGCCGCCGCCGCGGAGCTCGGCGTCGACGACGCGCAGACCGCGCGCTGGCGCGAGATGCTGGGCCGGCTTCCGTCCTACCGGACGCGGCCGGACGGCGCGCTGTGCGAATGGATCGACCCGCGCTTCGGCGACAACGACCGCCACCGCCACCTCTCGCATCTCTATCCGCTCTTCCCCGGACGCGAGATCGCGCCGCACCGCGACGCCGCGCTCTTCGAGGCCGCGCGCCGGGCGGCCGAGGCGCGGCTTGCGACGGGCCTCGCCGACCAGACCGGGTGGAGCCTCGCGCACCTCGCGTGCGTGTGGGCGCGGCTGGGCGAAGGCGACCGCGCGCTCGGGTGCCTCGAGATGCTGCTGCGCTGCTGCACCGGGCCGAACCTCTTCACGAGGCACAACGACTGGCGGGGCATGGGCGTCACGCTCGAGGCGCTGCACGGCACGCAGCCGGCGATCCAGCTCGACGCCGCCTACGGCTTCGCCGCCGCGGTGCAGGAGATGCTCCTCGGCGCGGACGAAACCACCCTGCGTCTACTGCCCGCGCTCCCGCGCGCGTGGACGCGCGGGAGCGTCGCCGGCCTCCGCGCGCCCGGCGGCCTCCGCGTCGACCTCGAATGGGAGGCGGCCTCCGCCCCTGCGGCCACGGGCCTACGGTGGAAGGCCGTCGTTTCCCTTGACCCGACCTTCCCCGCCAGAAGCGTGGATGTGTTTGCTCCGGGTTTTCCGGAACCGTGTCGCGCAGAGCTGATTCCCGGAGGACGGAGAGCGTTCGGTTCGGACGACCATCCGTCTCTGTGATTCAATATTCGCAAATCTGATATTTGAAAACAGATAACTTAACAGAATTTAAAATTCTGTAATCAGATTCTGCCATTTAAACCGTCGATTCTTCTGTTTTTTGAAAAATCGGCAAAGAAATTTCGGTATAAAAGAGAAAAATTCCGAAAAACCTCATTTTTCGCTTGCTTTCGGGGCGGGGCGGTGGTATTCTAACCCCTCGCTTTTCCACACAACAGGAGAAACGCCACATGAAGGTGCGCAGTTCAGTCAAACGGTTGTGCGAACGATGCAAGATCGTCCGCCGCAAGGGGGTCGTCCGCGTCGTCTGCGACAATCCCCGTCACAAACAAAGGCAAGGTTGAGGAGAACAGACATGCCTCGTCTCATGGGTATCGACATCCCCGACAACAAGCGCATCGAGATCTCGCTGCGCTACATCCACGGCATCGGGCCCGCGCGCGCCGCGCGCGTCCTCGAGGTCGCCAAGATCGACCCCGGCAAGCGCGCCAACACGCTGTCGGCGGACGAGATCCGCGCGATCATCGACGCGATCCAGGCCGAGGGCTTCCACGTGGAGGGCGACCTCCGCCGCGAGGTCTCGCAGAACATCCGCCGCCTGATCTCGATCGGCAGCTACCGCGGCACGCGCCACCGCAAGGGCCTCCCGGTCCGCGGCCAGCGCACCCGCACCAACGCCCGCACCCGCAAGGGCGCGAAGCACACCGTGGGCGCCGTCCGCGACAAGGCGGAGCGCAACGCGATGAAGAACGCGGCCAAGTAACTTCCCCAACGGAGCAACACCAACATGGCAGAAGAAACCAAGGTCCCCGAGGCCGCCGCCCCCGAAGCGGCGCCCGCCCCGGCCCCGGCCGCGAACGAGCCGTCCGAAGCGATGAAGATCGTGATGGGCGACGTGCTCTCCGCCGCCCCCGCCGCCGCGGACGACGCGAAGAAGCGCCGCCGCTCGATCCCCGCCGGGGTCGCGCACATCACGGCCTCGTTCAACAACACCCAGTGCTGCATCACCGACGCGCGCGGCAACGTGATCGCGTGGAGCTCCGCCGGCAAGGCCGGCTTCAAGGGCTCGCGCAAGTCCACCGCCTTCGCCGGGACGCTCGTCGCGCAGGAGTGCGCGAAGGTCGCGATCGGCAAGGGCATGCACGAGGTGGAGATCCTCGTCCAGGGCGCCGGCTCGGGCCGCGAGTCCGCGATCCGCGCCATCGCCAACTCGGGCATGGCGGTCTCGACGATCCGGGACATCACGCCCATTCCGCACAACGGCTGCCGCCAGCGCAAGCGCAGGAGGGTTTAACCATGGCTCGCTACACCGGTCCCAAGACCAAGATTTCCCGTCGCTTCGGCGAGCCCGTGTTCGGGCCCGACAAGTACCTCGACCGCCGCAACTTCGCCCCCGGCCAGCACGGCCCGGCGAACAAGACGCGCCGCCGCAAGCTCTCCGACTACGGCATGCAGCTTCGCGAGAAGCAGAAGGCCAAGTACGTCTACGGGATGCTCGAGAAGCAGTTCCGCCGCTTCTACGAGATCGCGCGCGCCCGCACGGGCAACACCGCGGACATCCTCCTGCAGCTCTGCGAGAGCCGCCTCGACAACGTCGTCTACCGCCTCGGCCTGGCGCCCACGCGCCCCGCCGCGCGCCAGCTCGTGACGCACCGCCACGTGGAGCTGGACGGCCGGGTCGTCAACGTCCCGTCCGTCATCGTGAAGCCCGGCCAGAAGGTCGGGATCCGCGAGCGCGACCGCAACATGGAGGTCGTCGTCGAGTCGCTCAAGCACCCGGCCGGCCGCGCCTGCGACTGGCTCGAGATGGACGAAACGACGAAGACCGGCACGTTCGCCCGCGTCCCCGAGGTTTCGGAAGTCCCCGAGACGATCGACATGCAGACGGTCGTCGAGCTCTACTCCCGCTAACGGTCTCCCCCC
>CAMNDA010000330.1 GCA_946534745.1 uncultured Verrucomicrobiota bacterium
CGAGCGCGGCGCCGGTCTCGACGTCGACGAGGCGGCGCGGGCCGAGGGGCGCGGGGTTGGCCTCGTCGGGCGCGAGGACCTGGAGGACCCAGACGGCGGCGGCGCCGTCGGAGAGCGGGCGCAGGACCGTGGCGGGGTCGTCGGGGAAGAGCAGGTCGGAGACGAACGCGCGGATGCCGGCGCGCGGGAAGGCGGGATGCTCGCGCGCAAAACCCTCGGAGGGCGGCGCGGGGGAATCGAGCGCGGGGAGCGGCCATGCGGCCGGCTCGGCGCCGGAGGCGCCCTCGACGCGGCGGACCGATTCGCTGGCGGTCCAGAGCGCGGCGGCGCAGCCGGCGTTCGCGGCGGCGGCGGCGAGCGCGCCGCAGAGCGCGAGGGCGGAGGAGGCCTTGGCGGTGCCGGGAAGATCCATCGAGCGGGAGGCGTCGAGCACGATGTCGAGGCGCGGGAAGACCTCCTCGCGGTAGAGCTTCACGACCTCGCGGTCGGTGCGGGCGTAGACGGACCAGTCGAGGCGGCGGAGGTCGTCGCCGGGGTGGTATTCGCGGAAGTCGAGGAAGTCGAGCGATGACCCCGCCGCGGCACCGGCGCGCGCGCCGCCGAGCCCGCGCATCGCCTCGCGCGGAAGGGCGAGGCGGAACGCGGAGCCGAGCGCGAGACCTTGCAGGAAAGAGGGGCGGAAGTCGGGCATGCGAGGAGTTTAAAGGGTAAAGTTTAAAGGGTAAAGTTTACAGTTGAAAGGGTTGAAGGGGTTGAAGGGGTTGAAGGGGTTGAAGGGGTTTCGCTCGTCACTCGTCACTCGTCACTCGTCGCTCGTCCGGAGGACGCGGGCGGGGCGAGGTAGGCGCGGAGGGAGGAGACGATCTCGGAGGAGACGCCGGCGAGGCCGCCGAGGAAGGCGAGGGCGGCGAAGACGAGGTGGATCGGGGCGACGTCGGCTTCGCATCCGAAGACGCCGGGCAGGAAGAAGGGGAAGCCCAGGGGCGGTTGGCCGTGGCCGATGGAGAGCAGCGCCGGAAGGATCTGCAGCAGCAGGAGCAGCAGCACGGAGAGCCCCGGGACGTTGTGCAGGCGCGCCGGCGCGACGCGCAGGAGGACGCCGCGCAGGATCGTCGGGACGGCCAGGACGTAGAGCAGCGCCGCGGCGGCGCGGACGAGGTTCGTCCCGAAGTCCGTCGGGAGGGCTCCTCCCTCGAGGAGCGCGAAGGTGCCGAAGGCGGCGAGGAGCGTCCCGAGCAGCATCTGCCCGAGGAAGACCGTTCCGCCCGGGAAGCCCGCCGAGAGCGGGAAGCGGCGCCGGCGCGCGAAGCGTCCCGCCGGGCGCTCGGCCAGAACGCGGCGCGGGATTCCGGGCGGCGCGCCCGCGGCGGCGAGGTGCGAGAGCGCGAGCGCCGCGGCGAAGACGGCGGCCCACGCCCAGATTCCCGCGGAGGAGGCGAAGGCGCCGTGGCGGACGCGGGCCCAGAGGGCCTGTCCGGCGGCGACGAGCCCCCAGCCCGCCCAGAGCGCCAGCAGCGTGAGGCGCGGGACGCGGTCGCGGTCGGTCGAGGGCGGCGCGAGCGCGCGCACGGCCTGCGCGCGCAGCAGGAGGTTGAGCGAGACGGCCGCGGCGAGGCCGAGCGCCGCGCCCCACGCGCCGCCGCCGGTGCGGAGCCAGAGAGACGACGGCCCGGCGCCGTGCGCGCCCGCGGCGGCGGCGACGGCCATCGTGACGCCGCCGAAGAGCGCGTAGTTCCCGAAGAAGAACAGGAAGAGGATCATCGCGGCCCAGCGCCGTCCCGCCGAGGCCGTGCGCGGGGCGGCGAAGAGCGCGGCGAAGTGCAGCTGGATCGAGCAGGCGAGCAGCGTCGCCGCGCAGGAGAGCAGCACCGAGACGAAGTCCACGCCGCGCAGCGCCACGCAGAGCAGCTGGAACGGCAGCGACCCCGCCACGAGCGCCGCGGCGAGGACGAGCCCCGCCTGTACCTTGCCGTCGATCGCAGCGGAGGGCGGCGCGGCGGTCGCCAGCTCGACGGTCGTGCGCCCCTTCGGGTTCTCCGCGACGAACCGCCCGAAGACCAGCAGCGGCAGCACGAGGCACAGCGCGAGCCCGAGGATGCCGCCGAAGACGCCGCCGAGGATCAGCCCGAGGGGCGGTGCGGGGGGCATGCCGCCCGGGGCCCCAGCCGGGACGACGGACATCGCCGTCGTCACCTTCGACAGGGCGGGGATGGCGATCGCCGCCGCGAGAAGCTGCCCGAAGAGCAGCAGCACGAGCCCGCCCGAGACGACCTTCGAGCGAGTGAGCTGGCGGAGTTCCTTAATGAGATAGGGATTCAATGTTTGCGGTTGTTAGGTTGAAGGGGTTGAAGAGGTTGAAGGGGTTGAAGAGGTTGAAGAGGTTGAAGGGGTTGAAGGGCCGGGCGCGGCGCCGCCGCGCGCGTCGGGAGCGAGGACGTAGGCGCGGAGGGAGCGGAGGAAGGGGCGGACGTGTAGGAGGAGGCCGACGAGAAGGAAGGAGACGGCGCATTCGGCGTGGAAAAGGAGGTTGTCGCCCGGTCCGCCGGGATGGGTGGAGCTCGGCTTGATCCAGTCGTCGAAATCGATGCCCGCGAGGTTGAAGGGGAAGAGATCCGGGTCGATGTCGTTTCCGATCGCGAGGAGGTTCGGGACGAGCATCGCGATGCCCACGATCGCCATCGCGCCGATCGCGCTGAAGCGCTGCGCGTTGCGGCGCGCGAGCGGCGGGATGCGCAGGATCGCGCGGGCGAGCAGCAGCGCGGCGAGCAGGTAGGCCCAGAGGACGTGGGCGGCGAGGGACGGGCCGACGGCGTCGATCCAGGGCACCGAGGGGCGCGATTTCGCGAGGAAGGCGGCGACGCCGGCGACCGCCGCGCCGGCGCCGAGGAACAGCAGCACGAAGGCGAGGCCGCTTTCGGCGCCCGTCGTGAAGGGGAAGCGCAGGAGGCGGCGCAGGCGCGAGCGCGGGCGGTCGAGCAGGACGCGGCGCGTGGGGCCGGAGGGCGAGGAGAGGTCGAACGCCGCGAGCGCGAGGACTTCCACGCCCGCGAAGGACAGGAGCATCACGATGTCTTCGACGACGGACGACGTCCCGGTGTTGCCATGGAGCGACAGGAGGACAATGACCGCGAGCCAGGCGAGCCACAGCGCGGCGGCGGTGAGGCGCAGCGGGCGGACGCGGTCGGTGGCGGGCGGTGCGACGAGGGCGATGGCGAGGCCGCGGAGGAGGAAGTTCGCGGTGACGAATAGGCCCGCCATGATCGAGAGCCACTCCCATTCGTTCCAGTCCAGCTCCTCGTAGCCGGTCGCGGAGAGGACGGCGAAGGGGATGCAGGGGATGGCGCAGAAGGCCCAGATGCACCAGCGGAAGGGGGCGGAGAGGCGCAGCGAGCCGAGGAAGAGCGAGAGGTGGACGGCGGTCGAGGCGCAGACGGCGACGGCGAGGGTCCAGGAGAGGACGAAGAGCACGTCGACGCCGCCGAGCAGGTAGGAGCAGAGCAGGAACGGCAGCGCGCCGGCGAGGAAGAGCGCGAGCATCGCGAGGCCGGATCGGATCTTGCCGTCGACGAGCGCGGAGGGGCGCAGGGCGGTGGCGGCGAGCAGCTCCGCGCGCCCGGGGCCGTGCTCCGAGACGAGGCGCGAGAAGATGTTGCCGGGGACGACGAAGGCGAGGATCGGCCCGAGGAGGGCGGCGAGCCAGGCGAAGACCATCTCGCCGCAGTCGTCGTCGAGCTCGCCGTGCGAATTCGTCTCCGCGACGACGACGAGCGCGGCGGCGACGAGCTGGACGAGGAAAAAGGCGACGATCGCGCCGGCGATCGTGCGGGAGCGGGTGAGCTGGCGCAGCTCCTTGAGCGTGACGGGATTCATCGTTCCGGGGGCCGCTCCGCGGCGGGCGGCGGCGAGGCCGCGCCCGCGCGGAGCGGCGTGTTTCTAGGGAGTGGAAAAGGAGGGGCTGGAGGATTCGTTCTGGCGGGCGGGGATGTCTCCGGGGAAGGCGGGCTCTGCGGACTCTGCGGACTCTGCGGGCGAAACCCCCTCAGGCTCGCTTCGCT
>CAMNDA010000331.1 GCA_946534745.1 uncultured Verrucomicrobiota bacterium
GCTTCCTCGCCGACGGCGCCGCCGCGGGCGGCCCCGCCGGGAGGCTGCTCTACGCGCTCGTCCCCGACGCGCAGCACTTCTGGACGGCGGACGCCCTCGCCCGCGGCGGCACGATCCCCGCCGCCCACACCCTCCGCGCCGCGCTCTACGCCGCGACCTACTGCGCCGCCGTCCTCGCCCTCGGCTGCGTCTCGTTCCGAAAGAAGGACCTGTGAGACTCCACCCATGACCGAAGAAACGACAGGCGGCCGCGCGACGCTCGAGGCCGAGGGGCTGCGGAAGGTGTTCCGCGACTTCTGGAAGCGGCCGCGCACGGTCGCCGTGGACGGCGTCTCGCTCCGCGCCGGCCCGGGCGAGGTGATCGGCCTGCTGGGCCCCAACGGCTCCGGCAAGTCGACGACGATCAAGATGATCCTCGGCCTGCTCCAGCCCTCCGCCGGGCGCGTCCGCCTCTTCGGGCTCGACCCCTCCAGCCCCGCCGCCCGCGCCCGCCTCGGCTACCTGCCCGAGCTCTCCAATCTGCACAAGTTCCTCACGCCTCGCGAGACGCTCGCCTACTACGCGGGACTCTTCGGAATGCCCGCCTCGATCCGCCGCGACCGCACCGCCGCGCTCCTGCGCCGCGTCGGGCTCGACGGCCGCGCGGCCGACCGCCCCGTGGGCGAGTTCTCCAAGGGCATGGCGCGCCGCGTCGGCCTTGCGCAGGCGCTCCTCAACGACCCCGAGCTCGTCATCCTCGACGAGCCCACGAGCGGCCTCGACCCCGTCGGCCGCCGCGAGGTGAAGGACCTCGTGCGCGAGCTCGGCGCCGAGGGCCGCACGGTGCTCCTCTCCTCGCACCTCCTCGCGGAGGCGGAGGACGTCTGCACGCGCGTCGCGATCCTCGTCGACGGCCGCGTGCGCGCCGAGGGCCGCCTCGCCGACCTGCTGGAGCGGCGCGACCGCGTCCGCTTCACCGCCGCGGGCCTGCCCGACGGCCGCGCGGAGGCCTTCCGCCGCGAGCTCGAGGCCGCGGGCGCGACCTCGGTCGAGGTCGACCGTCCCGCGCTCACGCTCGAGAACTACTTCCTCGAGATCCTCCGCCGCACCCGCGCGGAGGAGGCGGCGGAGGAGGCGAAGTGATCCGCCGCGTCGCCGCGCACTTCGTCCTCGGCCTGCGCGCGCCCTGGCGCTCGCGGCTCGTCGCCGCGCTGCTCGTCCTGCTCGCCGCGACGGTCCTCGTCCTGCCGGCGCACCTGCATTCCGACGGCACCCCGGCGGGCGAGCTGCGGATGCTCCTCACCTGGACGCTGGGGCCCGCGATGGCGATCCTCGCGGCCGCGTCGCTCTGGGCCGGCTGCGCCGCCATCTCGCCCGAGGTCTGGGACAGGCGCTACGCCTCCGCCGCGGTGACGCCCGCCCGCCCGTTCGAGGCGTGGCTCGGGCGCTGGCTCGGGCTCGTCGCGATCGACGCCGCGCTGCTCGCCGCCGTCCTGCTCGGCATCGGCGCGCAGGTCGCGCGCCGCGTTCCCGCCGCCGCGACCGCGGTCCGCGCGCGCCTCGCCGCGGACCCCGACGCGTTCGAGGCCGAGGTCCGCCGGATCTTCGCCGACCTGCCGCCCGAGGTCCGGGCCGCGGTCGACGAGCCGAAGGCGCTCGCCTCGATCCGCCGCGACCTGGCGGGCGAGGCCTATCTCCCCGTCGCGCCCGGCCGCGCCCGCGCGTGGGGATTCCTTCTCCCGGACCCCGCGCCGGAGGAGGCGGAGCTGAGGTTCCAGTTCATGTCGTCCTACGGCTCGCTGCAGGGCGCGAAGGGCGCGCTCGCCGTCTCCGCGGACGGCCGCGCCGTCGCGGAGATCCCCGTAACGAACGACGACCCGGGATTCGTCTCCGCCGCGCTCCCCGCCGGCGCCCTCCGCGGCGCCCGGCGCCTCGCCGTCGAGTTCCGCAACGGCGAGAGCGCCGACGGCGGCGCGTCGGTGCTGCTCCGCCAGACCGACTCGCTGCGCGTCCTCGTCCCGGCCGGCGGCCTCGCCGCGAACCTCCTCCGCGCCTTCCTCGCGCTGCTCGCGCCGCTGGCGCTCCTCGCCGCGCTCGGCGCCGCGCTCGGCTGCGCCTTCTCGTTTCCCGTCGCCGCGTTCCTCGCGACGGCGATCGTGACGATGGCCCTCGCGAGCGGCGGGACCGCCTTCCGCGAATCGTTCGAGGGCGAGACGCACCATCACGGCGAGGCGCCCGCCGAGACGCGCCTCGACCGCGCGGCGAGGCGCTTCTCGCTCGGCGCGTCCGCGGTCCTGCGCGAATCCACCGCGCCGATCGACCGCACCGAGGCGCTCGACCGCCTCGGCGACGGCATTGCCGTCGACGCCCGCGCGGCCTTCCTCGCGCTGCTGCTCGACGGCCTCGCTCTCCCGCTCCTCCTCGGCCTCCTCGGCGGCCTCGCCCTCCGCGCCCGCTGCCGAGAGATGCCCTAGCCTCCGCGCCCCGGAACCGCCGTGCGCCTCCCCGTCCTCCTCGCCGCCGCCGTGCTCCTCGCCGCGCCCCTCGCGCCCGGTTCCGCGAGCGGCCGCGAGCCCGCCCCGCCGCCGGAGCCCACGCGCGAGGAGCTCGCGGGCGTCGACGCGTCGCTCGACGTCGTCCGCGACGTCTGCTCGCGCTGCCTCGACGCCCTCCTCGCCGAGCTGCGCGCCCGCTATCCCGGCATCGTCGCGCGCCGCTCCGCCGGCCGCTCGAAGAAGAACGACTACCGCAACTACCAGTGGATCTCCGTGAAGTTCGAGGGCCGCGAGTATCTCCTCGCGACGCACCACGGCAACCTCGACGAGCGCACCGGCAACCCGCACACGCAGTTCGGCCGCATCCAGTTCTGGCGCTGCGCCGGGCCGAACGGCCCGCACACGCGCGACGCGGACGGCGTCTGGCGCTTCCGCGCCGACAACGAGGACGCGACCCTTCCCCCGACGCACGTCTGGGACGAGGACTATTCCTCCTCCGCTGTCGTCGGCCGCTTTGCCGCCTTCCTCGAGCGCTGCGGCGAAGGCCCCGCCCTCGCGTCGCTTGCGAACCAACCTTCGGTGGCGCCCGCCGTCCCGGCGGGCACGGTGGCCGCGGGGACCGCGGCCGCTACCGCAGACTTCGCCGCGACGGTGACGGACTCCGATTTGTCCAGCATTCAGCATTCAGCATTCAGCATTCAGCATTCGGCGGCGGCGTCCGCCGCCGCCGACCCTCCCCTCGCCGAACGCCGCAGGGCGGACGAGGCGCTTGAGAACGTTCGCGCCGTCGAGGAGAAGGCGATGGCGGCGATCGTCGCCGAGCTGCGCCGGCGTCACCCCGAGTGGAAGGTCCGCGCCTCCCGCGGCAACTCGCGCACGAACGACTACCGCTGCTACCAGTGGATCACCGTCCGCGTCGCGGAGGACGACGTCCGGTGGATCTCGATGGTCCAGAGCGACCAGGACCCCGCCACGGGCAACACGCACGTGCAGTTCGGTCGCATCCAGTTCTGGAGAGGCATCGACCACCACAACGGCCCGCGGAACGAGGCCGGCCCGCACACGCGCGACGCCGGCGGCTGGCGCTTCCGCTCCGACCGGCAGTGGGCGGACATGCCCCGCCTCCACCTCTGGTCCCCGGACTACTCCTCCGCGCGCGCGGTCGATCTCTTCGAGACCTTCGTCGGCCGGTAGGTCCGTTCCGCCATGCGTCCGCCGCGCTTGCCGCGCAACGGACCTTCTGCTAGATTGCGGGCATGGGCGACGCCCCGCAGACCCTCCTTGTTCCCGTCCGCTGTCCGGCCTGCGGGCGGCCGTCGCGCGAGCTTTCGCCCTGCCCGTGGTGCGGCGAGCGAGCGCCCCTCGCGTCGCGTACGCGCCGCGACCTTGCGCGCCTCGCCGCAGGGCTGGGTCTTCTTGTGGCGGCCGCGGGAACCGCGGCTGCAGCCGGCACCGCGCATCCTTCGGTCATGCCCCTCGTCCCGTCGGGCCTTGCGGCGACAGCCGCCGGGCTCCTCTGCGGGATCCTCCTTGGTCGATCCCTTCAGGCTCGCTTCGCTCGCCAGCTCCCCCAGCTGGGGAGCCTGACGCGCGATTCCTCGGCGCGGAGCGTCGGTCCCCTCCCTGAGGGGGCTCCCGGCGAAGCCGGGTGGGGGAGTCTTTCTTCCGCCGCAATCGTTTCTCTCCTTGCACTCGCGCTGCGCGCCTGCGCCGTTCCATATCCCATCCCCATCATCCAACGCTTCTCATGGACCTTCCCCGCGCTTGCCGCGGGGTGCTTCGTTCTCCGCGTCCCCGCGGAGGCGCCGAACGCGCCGGCGTCCGGCGACCCCGCGCGGGTCCGCGCGCTCCGCCGCCACGCGCCGGACCTCGCCGCGGCGCTCTCGCTCGCGCCGTTCGCCGCAATCTTCGCCGCGTGCGGGGCGTCGCTCCCTTCCCTCGTCGGTCTCGCGCTCGTCCTGGGCGTCTGGCTCCCGCGCCTTTCGAGCCCCGTCCTGCCGACTCTTCTCGTCGCGGCGTGGCTCGCCCTCCTTCTCCCCGATTCCGCGTTCCTCTCGCTCGGTCTCCTCGCGGCCGCCTTGCGAGAGGAAGGTCCAGCGCAGGCGCAAGCAGCGCGCCCGCAGGCCTAGAAGCCGACGGGATGGCGCTCGGCGTCGTCGGCGCCGAAGCCGAGGCGGGACTTCTGCTCGCTTTCGGCGCGGAGGGCGGCGAGCCGGCGGGCGTTGTCGGCTCCCTCGTCGCCGAGGTACCAGAGGCTCTGTCGGACGGTGCGGAAGTCTCCCGGGCAGAGGCGCGGAATCCCCGCGAGCTCCTCCTCCTCCGCGGGAGAGAGAGGAGAGCGGAAGAAGCGCTCGAAGAACGCGCGCTTGCCCGCGCGGTCGAGGTAGCCGAACGAGAGCTTGAAGGCGAAGCGGCGGAGCACCGCCGGGTCGAGCGAGGAGAGGAAGTTCGTCGCGGCGACGAAGATGCCGCGGAAGCCCTCCATCCGGGCGAGGATCTCGTTGACCTGCGAGACCTCCCACGAGCGCTGCGCGCCCTCGCGCGATCGCAGGACGGAGTCGATCTCGTCGAAGAAGAGGATCGCCCCGTCGCGCGCGGCGGACTCGAACGCGGCGCGGATGCGCTTCTCGGTCTCGCCGACGTAGCAGTCGAGCAGGTCGCTCGCGCCGAGGGTGCGGACTTCGCGCCCGAGCCGCTCGCCGAGCCAGCGCACGAGCTCCGTCTTGCCGCATCCGGGCGGCCCGGAGAGCAGGACGTTGAAGCGCGGCGCGTCCCGCCCGGCGGCCGCGTCGCCGCGGTCCTCGCGCTCGAGGAGCTCGAGGTGGCGGCGCGCGGCGTCGAGGATGCGGGGGACGGGCACGGCGCCGCGGACGGGCACCGCCTCGAGCACGTAGCCGCGCGAGACGGCGTCGTCCTCCTCCGCCTCGCGGAAGCGGACGGAGAGCAGGCGCGCGTGGTTCTCGACGAGCGTGCGCGCGAGCGCGAGGTCGCGGCGGCGCGCGGCCTCGGGGTCGGCGCCGCCCGCCTTCGCGCGGCGGCCCCGGACCGCGGCGAGGTTGGCGCAGACGCGGCTGATGCCGCCCGCGCTCACGGCGTAGCGGGAGGCGAAGTCCTCGACGTCGGCGTCGGAGAGGAGGCCGGCGAGGCCGTGGCGGTCGAGGGCGTTGCGCCAGACGGCGGCGCGCTGGCGCGGGCCGGGCGGGGAGAACGGGACGGCGAGGTCGAAGCGGCGGAGGTTCGAGTCGGGCAGGCACGCGGGGTCGAGGTTCGTGATCCAGAGGCGGACGCAGCGCGAGCCGTCGAGCGCGTCGTTGAGGCGGTTGGCGCCGGCGCGGGAGAGCAGTGTGTCGGCCTCGTCGACGACGACGAGGTCGCGGGAGGGGCGGGCGTTGCGGTCGGCGACCGCGAGCGCGCCGAAGCGGAAGGCCGCCTGGGCGCCGTCGTCCTCGAGGAGCTCGCCGAAGCTCTCCGTCCCGGCGCCGAAGGCGACGGAGAGCGCCTTCATGCCGAGGCGGCGGGCGAAGGCGAGGGCGAAGGAGGACTTGCCGGCGCCCGCGGCGCCGTGAAGCAGGATGTTCACGCCGCCCTTCCCGCGACGGGCCCGGACGATGGACTCGGCGCATTCGCCGAGCTCGCGGACGTCCCGCGGAAAGTCCTCCCACGGCAGAGCCTCGCCCTCGAGGGGGCGGTAGAACAACTCGCGAACGGGCGTCTTGGAGAAGCCGCCCAGATAGAGCGAGACGCCGTTGCCGAGGGAGAAGTCCTCCGTGTCGATCCAGCCGAAGCGGACGAGGGGCGAGTCCCCGGCCAGCGCCGTGCGGATCCGGCCGGAGTCCGAGTCGAGGCAGGCTGCCGCGACCTTGCAGAAGGCGACCCGGCTTTCGGCCGAACGGAGGGCCTCGGGCTGGAGGAAGCGCGTCCAGTCGCAGTGGTTCTCCCAGAAGAGATGGACATAGACGAGAAGATCGAACTCCAGCGGGGACAGGCCGACCATCCGGCGGAGCGCGTCGAAGCGCTCCCTCGCGGCGTCCTTGCGGGGGGCGGTGGCTCGAAGCTCGGCGAGGTTCGCGTCGACGGCGTCCGCGAGCGCGGTGCGGAGCGCCTCGAGGCCGCGCGCGCCGGTGTGTTTCCAGACGGAGCGGAGGCCGCCCGCGATGTCGCCGTCGCTGAACGGGCCCTGGCATTTACGCGCCTCCTCGACGGCGGAGGGGTCGGGCTCCCCGTCGAAGACGGCCAGCCGGGCCTGGCGCGGAAGACGGCCGCGCTCGTCGCATCCGTCCGCGGCGAAGGTGCGCGCGCAGAGGGCGCACGCCGCGGCGGGGTCGGGGACGAGCGCGGCGAGGTCAGTGAAGAAGCCCGCGCCGGGCATCGTGCGCGGGAAGTTGCGGACCGCATGGAGGAGAAACTCCGAGCGCTTGGTGCGGAGAAACGGGGACTCGTCCTCCAGGAGCGCGTGGAGTCCGGCGTGGAACGGGATGTGGTCGGGGTAGGGTGCGTTGCGGTTTTCCATCGTTCGGAAAGGCCCGGAGGTCCGCCGGGCGCGGGGTTGGCGGTTCGATTCCGGAACGCCCGGGAACGCGCGGTCGCGACGGGCGGCGCACGGGCGCGGTCCGGTCAGGGACCGGCAGTCGCGCCGAAGGCGTTTCGAATCAAGCGAAGGACGGCCTCGTCCGCCCTGCGGGCGCGGGCCGGCCGGGAACTACCCGGCCGTTCGTCTTCGCGGAGGGGCGCACGCGGAACCGGGCGAGGCCTGGTTCGCGGAGGCATGGGCGGTTGATGGGAACATAGCGAGGATTACCTCGGAAATGGGATTCGTGGAAGCCGACCGGGCGCCGCGCCCGGAACTTGTCGGCGCGAACGCCGGAACAAGAGGCGGAAACAAATTGAGTGTGACATGATCCACGCCGGAAGTCAAGCCCCATTTTCACCACACATTGAAACTTTTTGTCCCAGTTCGTATGTGACAGATGTATTCAACTTTAGGGACGGATTGCAAATAGCTCCAGAGACCATACTGAGCATGCAAGGCATCTTAAGGGGACAGACCCCTTAAGATTTTTGATTTAACATATTGAAACTCCAGCGAAGATGAATGTGATTCTTGAAAACTTGCGAATGCAGATAGAAGCGGGCTCCACGGGACGGAGCGAGGGCGTCTGCCCTCGCTCCGCCTTGAGGGAGCAGGCGCCCTAAGTCTGGCACGGGGAATGCTCTTTGAAGGGCAAAGGAGCATTTCAACCATGAACGACAATCTTACCCAGAAGGTCCAGGAGGCGCTGAAGGCCGCCCAGCAGGAGGCCGCGCGCCGCAACCACCAGGCGATCGACTCGCCGCACGTCCTCGCCGCCCTTCTCGCCCAGGAGGACGGTCTCGCGCCGCGCGTCGTCGAGAAGGCCGGCGCCTCCGCCGCGGACCTCCGCGCGAAGGCGGAGGAGCTGCTCGCGCGCATCCCGTCCGTCTCCGGCCCCGGTTCGGCGACGGAGCAGGGCAAGGTCTACGTCTCGCAGGAGCTCTCCCGCGTCCTCGCCGCCGCGGAGGAGACCGCCAGGCGCATGGGCGACGAATACGTGAGCGTCGAGCACGTCCTCCTCGCGATGGTCGCGGAGGCGAAGGCGTCCGGCGTCGCCGAGGCGCTGCGACGCGCGGGCGTCACGGAGAGCGCCGTCCTCGCGGCCCTCAAGTCCGTCCGCGGCAACCAGCACGTCACGAGCGACACGCCCGAGGAGAAGTACGAGGCGCTCAAGAAGTACGGCACGGATCTCGTCGCCCTCGCGAAGGCCGGCAAGCTCGACCCCGTGATCGGCCGCGACGCGGAGATCCGCGCCGTGACGCGCATCCTCTCGCGCAAGACGAAGAACAACCCGGTCCTCGTCGGCGAGCCCGGCGTCGGCAAGACCGCCATCGTCGAGGGCCTCGCGCAGCGCATCGTGCGCGGCGACGTCCCCGAGACGCTCAAGGGCCGCACGATCTTCTCGCTCGACATGACCGCGCTCATGGCCGGCGCGCAGTACCGCGGCCAGTTCGAGGAGCGGCTCAAGGCGGTTCTCCAGGAGATCAAGGCCGCCGAGGGGCGCATCCTGCTCTTCATCGACGAGATCCACACCATCGTCGGCGCCGGCAAGACCGAGGGCTCGACCGACGCCGCCAACATGCTCAAGCCCATGCTCGCGCGCGGCGAGCTGCACTGCATCGGCGCCACGACGCTCGACGAATACCGCCTCCACATGGAGAAGGACGCCGCGCTCGAGCGCCGCTTCCAGCCCGTCACCGTCGACCCGCCCTCCGTCGAGGACTCCATCTCGATCCTGCGCGGCCTGCGCGACCGCTTCGAGCTGCACCACAACGTCCGGATCCAGGACGCCGCCCTCGTCTCGGCCGCCGTCCTCTCCGACCGCTACATCTCCGACCGCTTCCTCCCCGACAAGGCGATCGACCTCGTGGACGAGGCCTGCGCCTCGATCCGCGTCGAGATGGACTCGATGCCCGCCGAGCTCGACGAGGCCACGCGCCGCGAGACGCGCCTCGAAATCGAGGAGACGGCGCTCAAGAAGGAGACGGACCCCGCCTCCAAGGAGCGCCTCGCCGCCCTTCGCGCCGAGCTCGCCTCCCTCAAGGAGAAAACCGCCGCGATGAAGCTCCAGTGGCAGCGCGAGAAGGCCGCCATCGAGGACGTGAAGAAGGTCCGCGAGCAGCTCTCGAAGGCCCGCCACGAGAGCGAGCGCCTCGAGCGCGCCGGCGACTTCGACGCCGTCGCCAAGCTCCGCTACGGCACCATCCCCGCCCTCGAGAAGAAGCTCGCCGAGCTCTCCGCCAAGGAGGGCCCCGACGCCTCCCGGATGCTCCGCGAGGAGGTCACCGAGAACGAGATCGCCGAGGTCGTCGGCCGCTGGACCGGCATCCCCGTCGCGCGCCTCGTCGAGAGCGAGCGCGAGAAGCTGCTGCGCCTCCCGGACGAGCTGCACCGCCGCGTCGTCGGCCAGGACGAGGCCGTGCGCGACGTCGCCGACGCCGTCCTGCGCGCCCGCGCCGGCATCCAGAACCAGAACCGCCCCATCGGCTCGTTCCTCTTCCTCGGCCCGACCGGCGTCGGCAAGACGGAGCTGGCGAAGGCGCTCGCGCAGGAGCTCTTCGACAGCGACCGCCAGATCGTGCGCCTCGACATGACCGAATACATGGAGAAGCACAGCGTCGCCCGCCTCGTCGGCGCGCCCCCCGGCTACGTCGGCTACGAGGAGGGCGGCCAGCTCACCGAGGCCGTCCGCCGCAAGCCATACAGCGTCGTCCTGCTCGACGAGGTCGAGAAGGCGCACCCGGACGTCTTCAACGTCCTGCTGCAGGTCCTCGACGACGGCCGCCTCACCGACTCGCACGGCCGCACGGTGAACTTCCGCAACACCATCGTCATCCTCACCTCCAACCTCGGCTCGCAGGAGCTTCTGGACGGCATCGGCAAGGACGGCGAGATCACCGAGGAGACGAAGGAGCGCGTCAAGGCGCTGCTGCGCACGCGGTTCCGCCCGGAGTTCCTCAACCGGCTCGACGAGACCGTGCTCTTCAAGCCGCTCAAGCGCGACGAGATCCGCGCCATCGTGCGGCTGCTGCTCAAGGACCTGGAGGAGCGCGTCCACGGGCGCGGGCTGGAGCTGCGCGTGACGGACGCCGCGGTGGACCTCGTCGTCGAGCGGGGCTACGACCCGGTCTTCGGCGCGCGCCCGCTCAAGCGGGAGATCCAGCGCGACCTCGAGACGGACATCGCGCGGACCATCGTCGCGGGCGACTTCCGGTCCGGCGACACGCTCGTCGTCGACGCCAGGTCCGGCTCCTTCGCCTTCTCGCGCGAAGAGGCCGCGAAGGCGAAGTAGACGGCTGTTCTACTTCCCGACGCAGAACCTGCCGAAGACGGCATCGAGCAGCGACTCGGTGTAGCTGCGGCCGGTGATGCGGGCGAGGGATTCGGCGGCGTCGCGCAGCCGGTCCGCCGCCGGGACGGCCGCCGCCTCGGCGCCGTCGTCGAAGATCGCGCGCGCCTCGTCGACCGAGGCGGCCGCCTCGCGCAGCAGCGCCGCGTGGCGCTCGGACACCGCCACGCCACCTTCCCCGGCCGCGGGGTCCGTTCCCAGCGCCGCGAGAATCGCCCGCTCAAGTTCCGGAATGCCCTCGCCCGTCACGGCGCTCACGCGGAGCGGGGCGTCCGCTTCCGCGCGGGACGCGGGACGCAAATCCGCTTTCGTCTCTACAAAGAGCGTCCTCGGCCCGTCCGGCCGCGCGACCGCGCGATCGTCCGGCGCTTCGTCCGCGGGACGGAGCGCGAGGACGAGGTCCGCGCGGGCGGCGAGGTCGCGGGCGCGCTCGACGCCCTCGCGCTCGACGGCGGAGCCGGCCTCGCGCAGGCCGGCGGTGTCGACGAGGCGGACGGGAATGCCGCCGAGGAGGAGCGTCTCCTCGAGCGAGTCGCGCGTGGTGCCGGCCTCGGGCGCGACGATGGCTCGGCGCTCGCCGAGCAGGCGGTTGAAGAGCGTGGACTTGCCGGCGTTGGGCGGGCCGGAGAGGACGACGAGCGCGCCCTCGCGCAGGAGGCGTCCCGTGCGCGCGGTCGCGGCGAGATCGCGGAGCGAGCCGGCGATCGCGGCGGCGCGCTCGTCGAAGCGGATCGGCGCGGCGAGGCCCTCGGCCTCCTCGTCCGTGAAGTCGAGCGTCGCCTCGAGGTCGGCGCAGAGCGCGAGGAGGTCCTCCCAGATCGCATCGACGCGACGGCCGAGCGCGCCGGAGAGCTGTTCGGCCGCGGCGCGCGCGGCGCGGTCTCCCTGGGCGGAAACGAGGTCCATCACCGCCTCGGCGCGGTCGAGCGCGACGCGGCCGTTCAGGAACGCACGGCGCGTGAACTCGCCGGGGCCGGCGGGCGCGGCGCCGAGGGCGA
>CAMNDA010000332.1 GCA_946534745.1 uncultured Verrucomicrobiota bacterium
CAAATGCCAATCAAACCCCGCCACGCTCCGCCACTTTTCCCTTTACCCTTTCAACTTTAAACTCCTTCAACCTCTTCAACCTTTTCAACCCCTTCAACCCGATGAAACGCCTCGCCATCCTCCTCCCCCTCCTCGTCCTCGCCGCCGTTTTCGGCTGCGCGAAGCGCGCAGCCCCCGCTACGGACGAAGCCGTCCGGATCGGGCCCATTCCGTTTGAAGGCCGGTTCCCCGCGCTCGCTGGAGTCTCGAACGCCGTGTGGCACGCGGAGCCGCTCGGGAAGGGCAACGGCCCCGCGCGCGTCCCCGGACCGACGGACTGGCGCTTCGAATGCTTCGTCCCGGAGGCATCGGGCCGGATTCCGGGACTTGCCGAAGCTGTCGAAAACGGGAGGGAAGCCGGCTCGGCGGACATTCGTGGCGAGAAACCGTCCGTGCATCTGCTTGCCGGCCGCCTTCTCGGTTCCCCGGAACTGGACGCACTCTTCTTCAATCCGGCCTCGGCCAGTACGGTCGGACACGCATTCTACGATCCCGATGCCGACATCCTTGTCTTGAAATCCGAAATCCACTGACCCCGCCACGCCGCATTCAGCATTCAGCATTCAGCATTGACCCCGCCCCGCCCGCAATGAAACGCCTCGCCCTCCTCCTTCCCCTCCTCGTCCTCGCCGCCGCGCCGGCGCGCGCCGAAGACCCCGCCACGAACGCGCCGGTTGCGGGCGCGGCGGAGTTCAACGGCCTTCACGAACGGATCATACCTGACTTGGCGGGGGGCTGGCCCGAAGCGACAATCACGGCAGTGGCGTCCTGGCTCGAGGACACGGCCCGGGACTGGCTCGTTCGCGGACCGTCCGGCGGAGAGCTCCGGATCCTGGTCGCCCCTTGCGCGGGCGAGGAATCGTTCGGGACCAACGAGGAACCGCGCGTGTCGTGCGCTGCGCCGATCGGCGAGCCCGTCCGGATGTTCTCCTTCGTCGAAGTGGCGAAGGTGGCCGCCGAAGCGGCCGGAATGCGTCTCTCGGTCAGGCCGGACTGCATCGTCTTCGTCCATGGGCCGCCCGAGGAGGGCGTCTTCGTCCAGAGTCTCGTCGAAATCCCCGTCGGCTTCCGGGAGGCGGTCCTGCGGGAGACGTCCGGCGGGGACTTTCCGGACGACGGGTCGCGCGTGCGGGCGTTCTTCGCGGCGCGCGGCGTCGAATGGCACGAAGACACGGTTGCGGAGCCCATCCCGACGAACGGATGGGCCGCGATGAAACTGGTGCAGACGTCCGGGCACGACGCCCGCATCCGCGCGATTCTCGCCGCACCCGGCTTTTCCGTCCGCACGGTTCCGCTCCGCCCGCGCCTGCTCGAATTCGAAACCGGCCGCGCCCCCGCCGGTCTACCGTATCTTCCGTACCACGACCACGGCCGGGATCTGGTCGTCCTGCGGATTCCCGCCGCGCAGCTCCCCGCCGTCGCCGCCGCGTTCGCGGACGCGGACGGCACCGCCGTCCGAGACCTCGTCCCCCTTCGCGGGGAGGACGGCCTCCCGACGCTCTGGGACGACCGCCCCGGACGCGCGTCCCCGGACGGAAGCCAGCGGATGGTCCTTCCGGCGGTGAACGGCGTCCGGGGATGGGAGCCCGACGATGACGCGGCCGGCGTAACGCTGGAGGTTGTCCCCCGGTTCTCCGCCGACGGCTCCGCGCTCTCCCTGCACTACGTCCTTCGCTCGCTCTCCGAACGTCCCGCCGGCGCCGCGCCGCCCACCGCATCGGACGAGGACTCGTTCTTCTCGATCCCCGCCCGCGCCGCCCCGCTCGCCCCGCCCTACGGCTGCGCAGGCGACGTCGACCTCGACCCGGGCGACGCCGTTCTGGTCGGCAACCTCCGCGCGCCCCGCCGCGCCGGCGACTCTCCCCGCTCCCTCGCGCTCCTCCTCGAAACCTCCGCGCGGAGCCCCGCCGCGGATGAACCTCACGCCGAGCCCGCACCTCACGCAGAGAACGCGGAGGGCGCGAAGGAGCCCGCCCTGTGAACCCTCTTGCCCGTCGCATTCATCATTCAGCATTCAGCATTGACCCCGCCCCCGCCCGCAATGAAACGAAAAGCCACCATTGCCCCGCTCTCACCCGCCGCCTGCCACGCGGCGATGGCAACGGCCCGCGCCGTCGCGAAGCGAAACGGCCCGCGCCTCGTCCTCCGACGCGAAGAGGGAAACCACGTTCTCGAATTCTCCGATTTCGAAGAACCCGATTGCCTCGGTCTGGGATGGGCGTTCCGCGGGACAGCGGACGACGAAGCGGCCGCGCTCCTGCGGCTGTTCCTGGACGACGCCCTCCGTCCGCGCACCGCGGGCGGCACCATCATCCGGTTCGAACTCGGCCTCCATTTCGCGCGGCTCCTCGCGGAGAAAGGCGCGCTCGTCGCCGGCGAACTGGCCGCCGCGCTCGATCTGCCGGACCGCGACTGGGGCCGATTCGACATCCTCGCCCGGCGCCAGCTCCTTCTGGCGGGACTCGCCGCCTTGCCGGAATCCGGACGGCGAATCGTCGAATTGCTCGACATCGTCCCCGAAGACTTCCGCGACGGGCTCTTCCTGGCCTGTTGGTTCGACGGCGAAGCCGCCGTCCAACGCAAATTGCTCGCGAAATTCGGCGAGTGGACGGCCGATCCGAAGTGGGGCGGCGGCAGCGGCGAAGAAGGCTGGCTCTACATCTTTCTCACCAAGTGGACGTCGAAGAACTCCTTCCCCTTCCGTCGCCTCGAACCGCTCATTCGTTGGAAACTCGAACGCGATTTCCGCCGCAATGAAAACCCGCACCCCGCCACGAACGCGCCCCACGCGGATTCCGCGGAGGGGGCGAAGGAGCCCGCCCCGTGAAAGCTCTTGCCCGCGAGCGGCGAGGCCGCGACACCCGGCCGCAGCCGGCGTGGCGGCACCCCGCCACGCCGTGCAACGCCGCCCAACCCTCCGTTTCAAGGGCGCGCGCAATCGTCAAGACGTGAGAATTGAACGGATTTAAAGCGTCAAAACCGTGTGATTTTGTGGTTGAAAAATCGTCAAAAGGGTGATAATCTCTGCGCCGAAACGGAGGACAAGACATGGTTTTTCGCCGGAAAATCACCGAAACCCTGCGGCAGTGGAAGGAGCGCGACAAGGCCGAGTGCGCGCTCCTGATCGACGGCGCCCGCCGCGTCGGCAAGAGCTTCATCGTCGAGCAGTTCGCCAAGGCGGAGTTCCCCGGCTACGCCGTCATCAACTTCAAATACGCCGGGAGCGACGTCAAGGAGACGTTCGCGGAGTATCTGGCGCGGCCGGACGAGTTCTTCCGGCGGCTGTTCCTCGTGCTGGGGATCGCGCCCCTGCCGCGGGGCGGCCTGCTCGTCTTCGACGAGGTCCAGGCGTTCCCGCGGGCCCGCGAGGCGATCAAGCCGCTGGTGGCGGACGGCCGCTACCACTATGTCGAGACCGGCTCGCTCCTTTCGATCCGACGGAACGTGGAAGGCATCCTCGTGCCGTCCGAGGAGCGCCACGTGAACATGTATCCGATGGACTTCGGGGAGTTCCTCCGGGCCGAGGGCGCGGACGGGCTGATGGACGAAATCCGCGAGGCGTTCGCGCGGCGCGAATCGCTCGGGCCGCTGCACCGGCGGGCGATGGACCTCTTCCGCGCGTGGACGGTCGTCGGGGGGATGCCGCAGGCCGTCGCGAAATGGGTCTCGACGCGCGACCTCGCGGCCGTCGACCGGACCAAGCGCGACATCCTCGCCCTCTACCGCGCGGACATCGCGAAGCACGCCGGATCGCAGGCGCCGAAGGTGCAGGCGATGTGGGACGCCATCCCCGCGCAGCTCTCGCGCCACGAGAAGCGCTACAACCTCGCCGATCTCGGGGAGAACGCCCGGATGCGCGAATACGAGGAGCCCGCGTTCTGGCTCAAGGACTCCGGGGCGTGCAACTTCTGCTACAACGCGACCGAGCCGAACCTCGGGCTCGCGCTCAGCGCGGACCACGCCACGTTCAAGTGCTACCTGGGCGACACGGGACTGCTCGTGAGCCACGCGTTCGACGAGAGCGAGCTGGCCTCGGAGCAGATCCACCGGCGGCTCCTCGCGGGCGACCTCTCGGTCAACGAGGGGATGGTCACGGAGAACGCGGTCGCGCAGCTGCTCGCGGCGTCGGGCCGCAAGCTCTACTTCTACTCGCGCAACGACCCGTCCGACCGGAAGGAGCGGATCGAGATCGACTTCCTCGTCGCCAAGTCGAAGCTGGCGCGCAAGAACAACGTGAGCCCCGTCGAAGTGAAGAGCGGCAAGCGCGTCCGGCACGCGTCGCTGGACAAGTTCCGCGCGAAGTTCTCCGACTGGCTGGCCGAACCGTTCCTCTTCCACGAGGGCGACGTCCGCGAGACCGCCGGCCTGAAATGCCTCCCCCTCTACATGGCCGCCGCCCTCTGATCCCCGCCACGGACCGCCCAGCCGCATTCAGCATTGACTCCGTCCCCGCCCGCAATGAAACGCCTCGCCCTCCTCCTCCCCCTCTTCGCCC
>CAMNDA010000333.1 GCA_946534745.1 uncultured Verrucomicrobiota bacterium
CGTCTACCGCCTCGGCGGCGCCCGGCTCTCGGCCGGCGGCGTCTCCGCGCTGCCGCTGGCCGCGACCGCGGCGCAGGCGCGGCGCGTGTCCTTCTCCGGCAGCGGCGCCGTCGGCGCCTTCCAGGGCGTCTACGCCGCGGGGGACGACGGAACGGTCCGGCTCTACCGCGCCGCGATCCGCGTCGACGGCACGGGTCTGGAGTTCCGGACCGTCTCGGGATCGGACCGGTTCGTCATCGGCCTCAAGGACGCGCAGGCGGGGCTGCGCTACGTCGCCTTCGCGGCCGCCGCGCTCGACACCCCGGCCGGCGACTGGGTCTGCGCCGCGTGCTCCGAGCCCGCGGCCGCCGGCGCGCAGGTGGATCTGCCGTGCGCCGTCGCCGACGGCGAGGGAAATCCGATCCCCGCGCAGTTCTTCAAGATCTACGGCGCCTCCGAGCCAATCGCCGTCGGCACCCGCTACGGGGACCTCGACGTCGAGGCCGGCGAGTAGTCCTGCCGGTGTCCGCGAAGTTCGCCTACGCCTCCGAGAAGTCTGACGCGCGAGTCCGGTGGACTGCGCGCGCTGGGGCGCCCGTCGGGGTGCGCCACGGCATTCGTCTTCTTCACTTCAAAGGATGGAGTTCGGCCTAACTTCCCAGGTTGACGCCGGTTCCGCGCTGTGCTACCTTGGACGCCAGCCAAGGAGGCGACAGCATGGCCGACAAGAGCAGGACCTTCGAGGTCCGAATCGAACGGATCGAATTCCTCACGAAGGGCGCGGGCGGGAATCGCGCGCGCACGGAGCACACGCTCGCGTGCACGCTGCACTGGCCGAAGCCCGGGACGCAGGCCAGGACTTACGCCCGCGCGGTGGAGATGGACGGCATGTCGCGCGACTACGCCGAGGACGAATGGCTCGACGCGGTGCTCCTGCGCAACACGGTCCAGCCGCCGATGGCCGTCACGTTCCAGCTCTCCGTCCCGCTTGCCTCGGACACGGTCTCGAAGGCCGTCGGCGCGATCCTCAAGGCCGCGTTCAACGTCGCCGGCGACTGGGTCGCGGACGCGATGCCCACCAAGTCCGCGGGCAAGGTCGCGGCCGCGCCGTTCGACGCCGTCGCCTCGACGATGACGAACCGCTCCGCCGCCGTTCTCGGCCAGGGCTCGCTCCCGCTCGACGACGCGCTCCTCGCGCAGGGCGGCCGCCGCGTCGTCGAGCTCCGCGCCGTGCGCGACATCGAGAAGACCGCCTCCGGCGGCGGCCGCGGGCCGTCGTCCCGCACGCGCCGCATCGCCGCCAAGGGCGACGTCGTCGCCCGCCTCTCCCTCGTCTTCGAGCCACGCCCGTAGTCCCTCCCGGCGGCGGCGCGGGCGGCGCGGACGGAGCCGAATTTGACACCCGCGCGCGTTTCCGTATACTTCTACGCCCGCGTTCGCGCATTCCGCCGGACGCACAGGAAAACCGAACCGTGAAGAACGAATCCAAACCGGAAACCGGCCGCCGCGAAGCGGCCCCGCCCGCCCGTGTGGCGCCCCGCACGGGTGCGCGCGTCGTCGTCGAGGGGCTCGAGCGCCTGGGGGTGGAGACGGTCTTCGCGTATCCCGGCGGGGCGATCCTCGACGTCTTCGACGAGCTCGCCAAGTCCGAGGGGCTGCACCTGATCCTCCCCCGCCACGAGCAGGGCGGCTCCCATATGGCCGACGCCTACGCGCGCGCCACCGGGAAGCCCGGCGTCTGCATCGTCACGTCCGGCCCCGGCGCCACGAACATCGTCACCGGCCTCGCGACCGCCAACATGGACGGCATCCCGATGGTCGCGTTCACCGGCCAGGTCTCCACCAAGGCCGTCGGCAACGACGCGTTCCAGGAGGCCGACACCTGCGGCATCACGCGCCCGATCACGAAGCACAACTACTTCGTGCGCGACGTGAACGACCTGCCGCGCATCATCGTCGAGGCGTTCCACATCGCGACGACCGGCAAGCCCGGCCCGGTGCTCGTGGATCTCCCGAAGGACGTGCAGATCGGCAAGACCTCCGTCCCGTTCCCCGAGAAGTTCGACCGCGTCGGCTACAAGCCCTCCTACGAGGGGCACCCGAAGATGCTCGCGCGCCTCGCGCAGCTCGTCAACACGAGCAACAAGCCCCTCATCTACGCCGGCGGCGGCGTCCGCAGCGCCGACGCGGTGAAGGAGCTCGCCGAGCTCGCGCACAAGGCGAACATCCCGGTGGCGACGACGCTCATGGGCCTCGGCGTGTTCCCGGAGAGCGACCCGCTCTCGCTGCACATGATCGGCATGCACGGCCTGATCGCCGCCAACAAGGCGCTCGACGCGTGCGACGTGCTGCTCGCGATCGGCGCGCGCTTCGACGACCGCGTGACCGGCAAGGTGAGCGAGTTCGCCCCGCACGCGAAGATCGTGCACGTCGACGTCGACCCGACGTCGATCGCCAAGAGCGTGCGCTGCGACCTCCCGGTCGTGGGCGACATCAAGCCCGTGCTGCGCGACCTGCTGCCGCAGGTGAACAAGGCCGACCACGCCGCGTGGGTCGCCGAGTGCCAGCAGTGGAAGAAGGAGGATCCGTTCTCCTGGGACGAGTCGCCCTCCGGCGCGATCATGCCGCAGTCCGTCCTCGCGACGGTCGACCGGCTCACGAAAGGCGACGTGATCGTCGCGACCGACGTCGGCCAGAACCAGATGTGGTCCTGCCAGTTCTTCACGCACGAGAAGCCGCGCAACTTCCTCTCCTCCGGCGGCCTCGGGA
>CAMNDA010000334.1 GCA_946534745.1 uncultured Verrucomicrobiota bacterium
CAACCAGCGCCACGGCGGCGGACGTCCAGGCGAGGACGCCCTCGGGAAGGACGGTGGCGGCCGTCCCCGCCAGCAGGACCGTCAGGAGGGTCGAGGGCAGGAAGCCGACCAGCGACCCGATCAGGAAGTCGCGCGTCGAGACGCCGGCGCGCGAGAGGAGAATCGTCGTGACGGCGCCGGGGCACGGCGCCTGCCGCAGGAGAACGACCCCGGAAACGCCGGCGCGCAGGCGCGGCGGGCGCCCGAGCGGGGTGAGGCGGCCGCGGGCGATCCGGTCGACGACCCGCCGGGCGGTCCGCGTGCGGCACGCGGCGAACAGCGCGTAGTTGCCGGCCAGCGCCCCGAGGAGGGAGACCGCGAAGGCGGCGGCGGGGGGCAGGACGAGCGCCGCGATTCCGCAGAGCCACAGGCGGGGCGCTCCGACCGCGCAAAGGACCGTCGTGGCCGCCAGGGCGGCGGGGATGGCGAGAAGCGGGCTCATGGCGCGTCCCTCGCGCCGTCCGGCGGCCGCGAGTGGGGCTCGTCGGCGAAATGCGCCCAGACGTAGGCCTTCCTGCCCATCGACACGCGGCCCGTTTCCCGGACGAGCGGCGAATAGCGCTCGACGAGGTTGGTGGCCGCCTTCGCCGGGAACACCGCGAGGCCGGAGCCCTCGGCGGCCATGGCGGCGCGCATCGACTCGTCGTCGTCGAGGCGCAGGCCGCGGCGGTTCGCGTGGAGGGCGAGGGACTCACCGTCGATGTCGAAGAGGAGGAGCCGCCCGCCGGCGGGGACGGTCCGCTCCACGACGGGAACGAGATCGAACGGCTCCTTGACGGGATTGAGGGCCGGCATCGCGAGGGCACCCAGGCACAGGAAGGCGGCGACGAGGGCGAGCGCGGGGATCATGGCCCCATGCCGCTTCGCCAGGTCCGTGGCGGGCAGCCCGGTGCACAATCCCGTCAGGACGGCGCCCGCCACGCAGGCGACGGACAGACCGTCGGCGACGGCGGCGATTTTCGAGAAGGACGGCAGCGGATGCAGTTCCAGGGCAACGAGCCGAAGAGCAAAGGCGGCGGTGGCCAGGAGGACGGGAAGGGCGACGAGGAAGGCCTGGACGGCGTTTCGGTACCACGCCTTCTCCCAGAGGGCGTCCGCGGCGGCGGCGACGATCAGGGCGGCTCCGGGGTAGGCGGCGAGGATGTAGACGTCGCGCTTGGACACCGGGACGGAGAAGAACAGGACGACGAAGGCGACCCAGAGCGCGCCCTGGCGGAGCAGCGTTGGGTTGCGCCTTCGGAGGATCGGGACGGCCGCGGGAAGGACGAGCGTCCACGGGAGGAAGCCGATCGGGAAATTCGCGGCAAGGTACCAGAAGGGCCGGACGTGGCCGTAGGCGCCCGCGGCCCGCGAGAGGTTCTGGGAAAGGAGGATTTCGCGGAAGTAGGAGGCGGGGGCGCCGGCCAGCGCCGCGGCGGCAAGCCACAGCCCGGGCACGAGGAGGGCGGCGGAGAATCCGAGGCACCACTGGGCGGGCGAGAGCGCGGGGAAGGGGCCGCCGCGGTCCGGGATGCGGATGGCGGCGACGACCAGGACGGGAAGGACGAGCCCGACCGGCCCCTTCGCCAGCATCGCCAGGCCCGCGCAGAGGAAGGCCGGGAGGATCTTCGCCGTCGCCACCTTGCCGTCGCGGGAAAGGAAGAGGGCGGCCGCAGACAGGACGAGCCCCGTGAGGAGCGCGTCGATCTGGCCGAATCCCAGGGAGGACCAGAATCGGGCCGAGGTGCAGGCGACCAGCACGGCGTAGACCGCCACGCGCCGCCCGGCCAGCCGCGCGGCGATGGAGAAGAACGCGAGCACGGACAGGAACGCGCCGACGATCGTCGGAAGGCGCGAGCCGAACGGCTCGCCGAAGATCGACTCCCCCGCCTGGACGAGCCACATCATGAGAGGCGGCTTGTGGGCGTAGATCTCGCCGTTGCGGTGCGGGACGAGGAAGGAGTGCGTCGCGGCCATCTCGCGCGCGACGTAGACGAAGCGGGCCTCGTCGGGCTCCCAGTGGCCGCGCCGCGCGTACTGGGGCCCCCAGTAGGCGAGGACGAAGAGGAGGCTCGCGATTGCGGGTAGCAGGAACCGGCGCGCGCTAGGCATGGGCGGACTCCTCGACGAACCGGAAGCGGCGCGTCCGGGACTTGAGCCACGCGACGCCGGCCAGGTCGCGGAGCGTGACCTTGAGGCGCCCGAGGTTCGTGTACTTGCTCGCGCCCGCCAGGCGGCGGCGGTGCGCCACGGGCCGCTGCACCACCCTGGCGCCGAGCGCCTGGCAGAGGGCGGGCAGGAAGCGGTGCATGCCGTTCCAGTACTGGAGGCGCCGGAGATAGGCGGTGCGGTAGGTCTTGAGGGGGCAGCCCGTGTCGAGGACGCCGTCGCCGAGGACGAGGCGGCGGACGAAGTTCGCGAGACGGCTCCCCGCGCGCTTGGACCAGGCGTCCTGTCGGTCCGCGCGGATGCCGGCGCAGACGTCCGCCCCCTCGTCGAGCATCTGGCGGAGGCAGGCGGCAATGTCGCGCGGGTCGTTCTGGCCGTCGGCGTCGAGCGTCGCCACGATCGGGAAGCGCGCCTCCTGGAAGCCGGCCCAGAGCGCGGCGCTCTGCCCGGAGTTCGGATCGAGGTCGACCACGCGGATGGGGCCGCCGCGGCGGGCGTAGCCGCGCAGGATTTCCCCGGAGCGATCGGTCGAACCGTCGTTCACGGCGAGGATCTCGTAGTCCTCGAACACCGCGCAGGCGGCGA
>CAMNDA010000335.1 GCA_946534745.1 uncultured Verrucomicrobiota bacterium
GGCGCGGACCTGCGCCGCCGTGGCGGGGTCCCCGGGGATGTTGGCGGTCGGGAAGTGCGAGTAGAGGCCCTCGAGCCGGACGCCCGGCAGCGCGGCGAAGCGCGGGATCAGCGCCTCCGCCTCGTCGAGCCGGACGCCGACGCGCGACATCCCGGTGTCGAGCGCCACGTGGCAGCGCGCCTCGCGCCTCTGCCGCACCGCCTCGCGCGAGACGGCCTCCGCCTCCTCCCGGTCCGAGAGCGGGATGCGGATCCCGGCGCGGACGGCGGGCGCGATCTCGTCCGGCAGGAGCGAGCCGAGGATGCCGACGGGGACGCGCCCGCCGGTGGCGGCCTGCGCGGCGAGCGCCTCGGAGAGCTCCGCCGTCGCGATGCCGGCGGCGCCGGCGCGGCCGAGGCGACGCGCGATCTCGGGCATGCCGAGGCCGTAGGCGTCGGCCTTCAGGACGGCGATCACGCCGAGCGGGGCGACGCCCTCGCGGATCTTGCGGAAGTTGTCCTCGAGGATGGAGAGGTCCGTTTCGAGCGTGACGCGGCTCGGGGCGGGGGAGGGGGCTTTCATTCGCGATCGGTTTCCTTCTGTTCGCGGCGGCGGTCCCGGAAGAAGCCCTGCAGCTCGGCGAGGACCTCGGGGCCGCCGACGGGGAAGAGCGTGGCGGGGCGGTGGTTGAGGCCGGGATGGTCGAACATCCCGAAGACGGTGTGCGCGCCGCGCTTCGGGTCGGAGGCGGCCCACGCGACGAGCGCGAGGCGCCCGAGGACGATCGCCCCGCCGCACATCGGGCAGGGCTCCTTCGTCACGTAGAGCGCGCAGTCGGTGAGGCGCCAGTCGCCGACCTCGGCGGCCGCCTGCGTGATGGCGAGCACCTCCGCGTGCGCCGTCGGGTCCTTGAGCGCCTCGACCTGGTTGTGTGCGCGGCCGACGGGCCTCGCGGCGCCGTCGGGCCCGCGCCGCACGACGACGCACCCCATCGGCACCTCGCCCTCCTCCGCGGCGGCGCGCGCCTCCGCGAGCGCCATCGCCATCCACTTCTCGTGGAAGGCGGCGGGCTGCGCGAGGAACCAGTCGGCGGTCTCGGAGGGGGGAGGGTTCATGGGGACAGCTAACAACGAACAGCTAACAGCTAACAACTAACAGTGAAGAGTGAAGAGTGAAGAGTGAAGAGTGAAGGGGAGGGAGGGGCTACCGCGCCGGGCCGACGGGCAGCTCGAACGGACCGACGGGCAGGCCGTTCTGAGAGACGAGGTCGCAGTCCGGATAGTCGTCCCAGGCGTAGCGGACGGAAGCGGGCCCCGTGGCGGGGTCGCCATCGGCGCCGATCGTCACGGTGTCGCCCTCGGAGCCGATCGTTACGGTGTCGCCCTCGGCCGTCGCCTCGGCCCATTCGAAGGTCTTGCCGTCCCTGGAGACCTGGAAGCCCTTGACGGCGCCGGGCCTCAGCGCGGCGGGCTTGCCGCTCACGGGGTCGGAGAAGCGGACCCACACCTGCGCGGACTTGCCGGACGCGAGCGCGACGTCGTCCGCCGGAACGGGGCTGAGCGCCTGGTCCTCGCGGCCGTAGGTCCGCGCGAGGGCGAGCGCGGCGAGGCGCTCGCCGACCGCCCGCTTGTTCTTCGGGTGGATGTCGCCATGGTCGCCGACGTCGATCGCGACGGCCGTGCCGCCGCAGGTCCGCCCGATCTGCGTCTGCGCCCAGCGCATCGCGGCCCAGCCCGAGTCGATGGGCTCGGGGTGCGTCTCCCGGTAGGCGGCGAGCTGGACGATGTAGAAGGGGAACGAGCCGTCCGGGGTCGTGAAGCCCTCGCGCCATTCTCCGACGACGGCGGGGAGGAGCGCCTTGTACTGCTCGGCGCGGCCGACGTTGGAGCAGCCCTGATACCAGATCGCGCCGCGGACGGCCATGGGGAAGAGCGGGGCGATCATGCCGTTGTAGCAGGCGGCGGGGACGTTGGGGAAGCCGCCGGGCTGGGTCGGATCCCGCGGCTCGGGGTTGTCGCGGAGGGACGGGCCGACGAAGCGCCGCCAGCCCTCGCCGGCGAGGGAGAGCGCGGGCGCGGCGTCGCCGAACTCGAGGCGCGGCACGTCCTTGTCCGCGCCGTGGAAGCCGCCGCCGCCGCCCGTGTCGAGCACGCGGATCGCGAGCGTGTTGCGCCCCTCGCGGAGGAGGCCCGCGGGAATCTTGTAGCGGCGCACGTCCGTCCACTTCTCGGTATGGCCGACCTTCGTGCCGTTGAGGAAGGCGTCGTCCTGGTCGTCGATCATGCCGAGCGCGAGCGCGGCGTTGGTCGCGGCGGCCTGGTCCGCCGTGAGGTCGAACGCGCGGCGCAGCCACACGGTGCCGTCGTAGCCCTTATCGATCGACTCCTCGAACGAGAACGGCAACGCGACGTCCGCCCAGCCCTCGCCCTCGGCGTAGTCCGGCGCGGCGGCCGCCTCGCCGGCGGGATCGATCTCCTTCTCCCAGGCCTCGTGCCGGGACTTGAACTTCTCGGGGCCGCCGTTCTTCCAGTCCGCGATGTCGCGGCGGCGGTTCCCGACGGCGCGCTCCAGGCCGGGGATCGCGGCGGCGCCCTCGAGCGAGAGCCACGTCTCGGCGATCGTGCCGGACCAGTCCGCCTCGACGAGCCCGACCGGGACGCCGAGCTCGCGCTGGAGCTTGCGCCCGAAGAAGAAGCCGCACGCGGAGAAGCCCTTCGCCGCCTCGGGCGTGCAGGCCGTCCACTTCGCGTCGAAGGAATCGCGCGGCGCGACGTCCGTGACGTTCGGGACGTTGAGGAGCCGCACCTGCGGCAGATCGGCGTCCGCGAGCTCCTTCTCGCCGTCCTTCACGCCCCAGAAGAAGTTCATCTCCATGTTCGACTGCCCGCCGCAGATCCACACGTCGCCGAAGAGAACGTCCTCGACGGTCAGCGTGGTGCCATCCACCGCGCAGGCGCCCGGCACCGATCTGCCGGCACCGACGAGAATCTCGTAGGGGCCGCCAGCGGGCATGGGTGGAAGGAACGCGATCCAGCGTCCGTTCTCGAACTGGGTGGCAGTCGATTCGGCGACAAGACGGCTTCCGCCCGCGTTCGTTGTGCAAAGCTTGATTTCCACCGACTCGCCAGGCGCGTAGGTCCCCCAGACGGGGACGGGCATGTCGCGCTGCAGGACCATGTGGTCGGAGAAGGGGGACGCGAGGGCGAACGCCTTGTCGGCGGCGGGCGGCAGCGCGGCGATGCGCGCGGGCACGTCGCGCATCAGATCCTGCTGGTGGACCATGCGGTGGGTGACGGCGACGCTCTGGACTGTGTCGCAGCCGGCGAGGAGCGCGGCGGCGAGGAGGGCGGGAAGGATTCGGGTGGGTTTCATGGCGCCGTATTGTACGCCGGCGCCCTTCGCCGCGCAAGCGCGGGATCGATCGGTCCTTCTTGTGGACTTGATTCCTGGCGGTCTGGCAGAATCCTGCCGGAGAAGGCCCCTTGCCTCCGATTCTTCACCCCGTCCGCCGTCTTCCATCCGCCCCCGGCCTCGGCGCTGACCCCAGTATCGGACACCTCTCCAACGCCTGCAACAGCGACTTCTCCGACCGTGTTGCAGGAATCGCCAGGAGCCGCCTTGCGGCGGCGTGGCGGGGTGCGAGCGCCCTTTGCCACGGGGCGGGGACGCTCTTCGGCAGCTCCTTCTCCAGCAGGATCGCCGCGGGCAGCGGATCGCGCACGCCGTGCACCTTGCGGAATCGGTCCGCCAGCTGCCGGCAGTCCATCAGCATCCGG
>CAMNDA010000336.1 GCA_946534745.1 uncultured Verrucomicrobiota bacterium
CCCCCCGCCACGGGCGCCGGGGGCTAGCGCAGGATCATCAGCGTCGGGCGGACGCGGCGGTCGTGCTGGACCTTGAGGACGCCCGGTCCGGCGAAGTGCACGTCGTCGACGTGGTCGGCGGCGCTCTCGGAGGAGCCCCACGTCCCGCGCTCGAACCACGCGACGGCGCCGTCCTCGTCCTCGTAGGTCGCCTCGTAGACGATCCCCTCGACGCCCTCCGCGGCGTAGACGCCGCCCACGGCGTTCCCGCTGCGCTCGAGCGCGATCGTGTGGCGGTGCTCCCTGCCCCACGCGATCACGGGCTCGTCGACCTCGTTGCCGTCGCTGTCCACGCCCGTGTAGCCGTTCGACGCGAGCGCGAGAACCGCGCCGCCGCGGACGACGAAGTCGCAGTCCGTCGCGCACCCGTGCATCGGCCAGCCCTTGGACGCCGAGTTGGCGTAGAGCCAGCCGTTCCTCTTGTAGGCCGGATAGCCGAGGAAGAGCTCGCCGCCGTTCACGGCGATCGTCCCCTTGATTCCCCGCTGGTCTCCGGCGAGACCGACCGAACCGGCGCCGCCCTTCGCGAGGTCGTCCGCCGCCTGCAGCGGGATCCAGACCATGTTGAAGTCCGAGTCGCTCGAAACCGTGTAGAGCCCCGTCGCCGGGACGTGGAGATACGAAGGCGACCCCTGCAGGACGATCCGGCCGTTGCGCGTCATGTCCGCGGGCTGCCCGAGCCACTGCCGGTTGCGTACGAGCACCAGCGCGCCGCTCGAGATCACGAGCTTGTGGCCGCCCTTGGAAGTGTCCAGGTAGTAGCGGGAAATCGCGCTGAACGCCGTGGAGATGCAGTAGGCGAGCGAGAACACCGTCCGGTCGGCGCCGTCCAGGTGGAAGTCTCCGTCTGTGCGGAAATAGAAATTGTCGTTGGGACCGCGGGCGGCGAGCGTCTGGGAACCGCAGGTGTTTCGCGACTGCATCAGCCGGACGCATCCGTCCTCCTCGCGGACGGCAGGGAAGGTCTGCTCCTGGCCCCAGTCCATGTCCGCGAGCCCCTGGTTGTTGTCGTTGCAGTGGACGGTCAGCCACGGGATGATCGCGTAGACGGTGCCGTCGTAGTCCGACGGGTCGACGCCGGCGGGCCGGACGACGTGGTCCCGCCAGTTGTCGATCCGAAACGTACCCTTGATGTCGTTCGTCCGCGATTCCCCTTCATTGAAGTTGAGGCCGTTCGCCTGCATCGTGCTCCAGCGGTCGAAGAGCTCCAGGTCCTTGATGCGGATGTGGTGCGCGACGCGGCCGCGCTGGACGCCGTTCTCGTCCTTGTGGCCGCTGTCGGGCCCGTAGGACGGCGGGCCGTAGAGCCCGACGTGGCCGCGTAGCGTCACTCGTTCCGCGACATTCGTCGCCATATAGTAGTCCCCGTGCGGCGCGTAGGCGCCGTTCTGCTCCATCTGGTAGTTGCAGCCGGAGAGCAGGATCGACGGCGAGAGCCAGGCGTTGGAGACGCCGACGGACCAGTAGTTGACGAACGTCGTCTGCGCGTTGAGGTTCGTCGGGCATCGCCCGGAGAGGATCTCGATCGGGACGGAGGGGATCGTGTTGAATCGCGTCGTGAAGCGCGAGACGTTGTTCTCCGCGTCGAACGGCCCCCGGCCCGTGACGACGCGGAACCTTCCGACGTCCACGAACGCGTCGGGGCTCGAATGCTGGCAGCTGAAGTTGGCGCCGTCGATCTCGAGCGTCCCCGGCCCGTGGTAGCCGGAGCCCGTCCAGCCGCGGATCCCGGCGAAGTCGGTCCCGTTGGGGGTCGCGCGCGAGCCGTTCCGGATCCGGAGCGTCTGCCCCTCCTGCAGGTCGAACCGGGCGTTGGCGATCGCGAAATGGAGGAAGCCCTTGCGGGCGTAGGCCTTCGACGCGGGGGAGTCGCCGCAGAAGTCCACGGCCATCTCCGGACCGTCGAACGACAGCCCGACGACATCGCCCCCGCCGTCGCGGTCGTAGTTGCCGAGACGCAGCTGCAGCTCGCCGGTCGGCGTCGGGTCGGGCCGCGAAAGGAGGAACGCCGGCGTCCCGCCGTCCGTGCGCGAGAACCGCAGCGGCGACGTCGTTCCGTCCGCGTGGTCCAGCGTCCAGTTCGCCGTCATGCCCACGACGAGCTGCCCGAGCGTGACGCCGGCGGCGGGCAGGGTGAAGAACCCGTAGTCGCTGCGCGCGACCCGGATCATCGCGACGTCGTCGGCGTGGTTCGGATGCGCCCGGGATGAGTTGTCCGTGAGCTTGGCCCACGGGGCGGCCTGCCAGTCGTAGTTGCTGCTCGCCGTCCAGTCGAAGAGGAACACGTCGCCGTCCCCGCCGGGCTGCTCGTAGACGGCGAACCAGTGCTCGCCGCCCTCGACGTCCCGGAGCAGCGTGAAGCCGGGATGGACCATCGAGACCGTCTGGCCGTCGAGCGTCGCGACGCCGTCGCCGAGCACGGCCGCCGCGGTGGCGTCCGCGATCGTCGCGCGGTCGCCGACGCGGAAGATCTGCCCCGCGATCGACGCGGCCGTCGACAGCGCGATGTTGCGCGCGCCGACGACGAACGAGAACCGGTAGGCGCGCGTCCAGGTCCGGCCGCCGAGCGTCGAGGCGACGGTGAAGACGCCCTCGTGCGCCCGGCCGGGCGTCCCGGTCCACGGCGTCGAGACGACACCGGCCTCGGAGAGCCCCGTCCACGCGCGGACGGACGCGCCGTCCACCGCCAGCGTCACCGAATAGGTTGCGCCGGGCTCGACGTCGTCCGCCTCGATGGAGAGGACCATCTCGCCGGGCGCGGCGCCGGTCTCGAACCCGGGCTCGCGCATCTCGACCGGCTCCTCGCGGATGACGGCCTCGCCGGAGGCCGAGACCCCCGCGACGCCCCAGTCGTTCGCCGCGCGGCCGCGCACGGCGTAGGTCGTGCCGTGGGCGAGGCCGGGCGCGTCGATCGTCACGGCGGCCGGGACGCCGTCCGTGACGCTTCCGCCGAACGAGAGCGAGTCCGTGAAGTCGCCCTTCGCGGAGAGGTCGAGCCAGATCGACGCATCCTTCGCGCCGACGCCGAGCTCCGAGAGCGTCACGGTCCAGGTCGTGTGCGAGAAGCCCTCGTAGAGCTTCTTGATCGAGACGACGGGCGTCCCGGGCGCGAGCGTCGTGAGCGGCCCGAGCACGACCGGGGCCGCCGCGACGCCGGCGCCGTTCGTCCCCGTCGCGCGCGCCCAGTAGGCCGTGTTCGTCGCGAGCCCGACGACCGGAACCGCCGCGCCGCCGGGCGAGGCGAACGAGAGCGGGACGTTCGTCACGACGGAGCCTGTGGCGAACGAGGCGTCGGTCGCGACCTGGAGCGTGGCGCCGACGGACGACGCGCCGGCGCCGAGCGCGG
>CAMNDA010000337.1 GCA_946534745.1 uncultured Verrucomicrobiota bacterium
TCGCCGTAGCCGGCGAGCAGCTCCGCCGCGGTCTCGCCGCGCGTCGGGTCCATGCGCATGTCCAGCGGCCCGTCCTCGCGGAAGGAGAAGCCGCGCGCGGGCTCGTCGAGCTGGAAGGAGGACACGCCGAGGTCGAGCAGGATGCCGTCCGCCGGATTGAAGCCGCGCTCGCGCGCCACGTCGGCGATCGAGGCGAACTCCGCGTGGACCGCCTCGAAGCGCGCGCCGAACGGCGCGAGCCGCTCGCGGCAGCGGTCGATCGCCGCAGGGTCGCGGTCGAGGCCGAGCAGGCGGCCGTCCGGCGCGCTCGCGCGCAGGATCGCCTCCGCGTGCCCGCCGCCGCCGAGCGTCCCGTCGATGTAGCTCCGCCCGGGGCGCGGATCGAGCGCCTCGAGGGTTTCGTGGAGCAGGACGGGGACGTGCATCGGAAGTGAGAGGTTAGAGGTCGGAGATTAGAGGTCGGAGGTTTGAGGTCAGAGGTCAGAGGTCATTCAGCATTCAGCATTCAGCATTCAGCATTGTGCATTGTGCATCGTGCATTGCTAGAAGTTCATCGACTGCGCCTCGGTGGCGAGCTGGGCGAGGACGTCGGCCTCCGAGCCGTCGATCTTCGGGCGGTTCTCGGGCGACCAGGCCTCGACGTGGTAGCCGGCGCCGATGAGCACGACGTCGGTCGTGAGGCCGGCGAAGGCGAGCAGCGAGTCCTTGACGCGGATGCGGTTCATCGTGTCGACGGAGAGGCAGCTCACGAGTTCGCCGATGCGGCTCGTGAAGGAGGCCTTCGCCGCGTCCGAGAGCGCGGCGTGGCGGAAGGCCTCCATGCGGCGGTCGAACTCGGCGGGGCAGAAGATGTCGAGGCAGCGCGGACCGTGCAGATGAGAGAGCGACGGCATCACGTAGACCTGCGGCGGGCGCCCCATGCGCTCGTACCAGTCCGTCGGGATGGTGAAGCGGCGCTTGGGGTCCAGCTTGTGGTCCGCGCGACCGAGAAGCGGCTGGATGAGGGCCGAATCGCGGTTTTCGCCGGGCGGGGTCTGGACGAGCTTCTCTGACATTTCGTGACCTTTGGTGACTCCCTTATACATCTTCTCCCACCCGATTGCAAGTAAAAAATCACTTTCGGGGGAAAAAACGATTGCCGCCGTCCGGCGAAAAGCCGACGGCGGCAACCGGCGAGGAACGGGCGCGAATCAGCGCGACGGCGCGCGCCGCGCAGGCTGTCCCCTGTATCGTTCCCAGTAGTCGAGGAACGCGTGCTCGCGCGGCGAGGGCCTCGAGACGATCAGGCCGGCGAAGCCCGTGTTCTCCAGGACCACGAACAGGTGCGCCCGCGACGAGCGGAAGGCGTCGAAGCGACGGCTCCCCGGGAGCCGGTCCACGACGTGGGGAGCATCGCCGTCCCCCAGCCAGAGGAGCAGCCGTCCCCGGTCGAACACGATCCGATAGTGGACGGCGACGTCGGGATAGTCCAGCCAGCGGGCATCGCCCCAGCCCTCCCGGCCGACGACGGAATCCACGATCCGGATGCCGACGCGGCCGGGGACGCGCTCCAGGACGACGAACGGGCGGTCCTCCAGGGCGTCCGGCCGTTCGGAAAGGCCGATGGCGAAGCGATGGGCGACGTTCGTGGCCTCCGTCGGCGCCATCCATCCCTCGAGCTTCACGTCCCACGGGACGGCGTGCCGGAAGCCGAGGACGCATGTGCCGGGACTCTCCGGGGATGCCGTCGTCCTTCCGTTCAGAGTCGCGAAGTCGACCTCCGCGCGGTCGGGACCCGTCCAGCCCAGCGGCATCCAGTCGGGCGTGCGGCGGTGGACGGCGATGGGGAACTCGCGCGACTCCCACCGCGCGAACCCGGTCTCGAGCCAGGCGTCGTAGCGAAGCGCGGAGAGGAGCCTCGTCTCCGAATCCGTCAGCGGAAGGATCCCCTCGTTCCACGCCTCGTCCGCCTGCGCGAGGCAGTTCGTCCAGTCTCGCGCGAGACGGAGGTCCGCGATGTCGCGGAGCCGCGCGGCGTTCGGGCCGCGAAGGCCGTCGACGAGCGCCTCGACGTCGGGCCACTGTTCGAAGACCTGGAACAGGAAGGCGTTCCACTGGCGCGGCGTCCGCCGCCTCGCCGCCTCGAGGGCGCCGGCGCCGTCGCCGCGCGCCCAGCGGACGGCGGCGAGGGCCAGCCCCGCGTTCTCGCGGAACCGGGCGGTGAAGGAGGGCTCCTCCATCGTGGCGCCGAACGCGCGCTCCGCCTTGCGCCAGAGGTCGTCGTCGGCCCAGTACCGCGGCGAGGGCACGCCGAGCTCCACGCGGATCCTCGCGAGGCCGACCGCGCCCTGGTACGGGATCAGGAGGTCCGTCCGCTCCGTGGCGAGGCACGCCTCCGCGAAGCGGCGCATCCGCTCGACGCTCCCGTGCCAGCGGGGATAGTTGAACCAGAAGTACTGCCGGTAGGCGGTGACGAAGTCGATTTCGGCGGCAAGGGCCCGCCCGAACCACAGGTCCATCTCGTCGAGCCCCGCGTCGCCGCCGGACACGGTGACCAGGAGCGCGGCGGCGTTCGGAAGATCGGGACGCAGCGCCCAGGCTCGCTCCAGGCACTCGCGCGCCCGCGCCAGGTGGCGCGAGAAGCCCTCCCAGCCCTTCTCCGAGACCGTGTACGCCCAGCCGGCCCCGCGATCGCCCCAGGCCTTCCGGATCTCGGACTCCCCGCGGAACAGGAGGGCGATCCACGGATCCGCGCCCGCCGCCTCGAGGGCGTCCGCCAGCTCCGCGTCGTCGGCCTTGAGAAAATGCAGGAGGAAGGTCCGGACGGCGCGGGAGCATTCCGGCCGGTCCGCGTACGTCGCGGCCCATTCCGCCGCCCGGGCCCGCAGCTCGTCCGCGAACGCGTCCGGATCCGCCGCCGCCCGGACCGGCCGGTTCGTGCCGGCGAAGTCCGTCGCCGGCGGAAGCCTGAGGTCGATGTCCTTCGACCCGACCGCCCGCAGGCGCCTCGCCCCGGTCGCCAGCAGGCGCGCGAGCGGCGGCGCATCGGGGGATCCGGCGACCTCGCACAGCGCCCGGAACGCCGCGTCGCCGTCCTCGTCCCGCCCCCAGTGGACCGGCCCCGAAGCCGCCATCCAGAGCAGGAACGGGTCCCGCGTCCCGGTTTCCGCCACGATCGACTCGACGCGCCGCCAGTTCGCGTCGGGCCAGTCCTCCGCGGAAAGCCAGAAGGCCTGTCGCGCGAAGGAGGCGAGAAGCCCGCGGAGCTCCTCGCGAAGCGACTCCGCCGTCCCGGGGCAATCGGCGAACGGATCGGACGGAAGGCCGAGGAAGAAGGGGACCATGACGTTCTCCTCGGTCGTCCGGGAGCACGGAAGGGCGAAGTTCGTCCGGACGTTCTCGACCCACGCGGCGAGCGCCGCCTCGTCGTCGAGCCCGTGCCAGGCCCCGTCGGCCGGCGCCGTCTCCGCGGCGGAACGGTCCAGGTCCGGGATGAGGGCCTTCCCCGGGACGGCGTCGGTCTGCGGGGAGAAGGCGGAGAGAAGAAGGCGAAGCAGCGTGCCGACCATGGATGCGGGAATGGTTTTGCGGAAGAAAAGAGCCTCCCCGGAAAGCTCGCTTCCGGGGAGGCGTCCAAGTGGAGCCAGCAAGAGGACTTGAACCCCCGACCCGCGCATTACGAATGCGCTGCTCTACCAACTGAGCTATACTGGCGTTGCGACGGGCCGGGATGCTAGCATTCGGCGCCCCGCAAGTCAAGCGCGAATTTTCGTCGCCGCGCGCGGCGGGCGCTACTGCGCGGGGAGCGCGAGGGGCGGGGCCTTGAGGTCGGTCCAGAGCGTGCCCTCGCCCGCGTGAAGGACGCGGACGGAGAGCTTCTCCGGGAGCGAGTCGGCGAAGGCCAGGTCCGCCAGCGTGGCGGGG
>CAMNDA010000338.1 GCA_946534745.1 uncultured Verrucomicrobiota bacterium
CCGGCGCCTGCGCCGGCCCCGGTTGCTCCCGCCGTTCCGGTCGCGCCCGCTCCGGCCGCTCCCGCTCCGGTCGCTCCGGCCCTGGCTCCGGCCCTCGCGCCCGCGCAAGAGCCCGCTCCGGCTCCCGCTCCGGCACCCGCTCCCGCCGCAGCCGCGTGGCAGCATCCCGGCAAGAAGGCCGCCGCCAAGTAGGAGCGAGCGATGCCATTCCTCCTTTCCGAGAACACGCCGAAGAAAGCCCTCGTGGACGAAGCGCGGGCGATCATCGACCGTCAGGAGAGCGAGACCTGGCGCTGGTACGACGCGGACCTCCTGCGCTTCCTCGAAGCGGGGGTCGTCGCCCTGGAAAGGGAGCGCCCCGCCTCGGGATACCTCGGGGTCCGTCGCGTGCCTCGTGCGCCCGTCGACATCCCGGAGCCGCCCGCCCGCCAGGACGCGGCCGGCTCCGACTCGGATTCCGACGAAACCGAACGGATGCAGGAGTACCTCGCGAAGATGGAGGAGCTCCTCGCCGAACCGATCCTCGTGGACGGGCGCTGGCACGGGGCGCTCGTCGAATACGTCTGCTACGAGGCCTTCCGCCGCGACGAAAGCGACGCCGCCTCGCAGAAGCTCGCACAGCAGCATTACCAGTCCTTCCTGGAGCTCGCCCAGAAATGAAGACCGCCGAAGAACTTCCGGAGAGCCAGCGCTCCGCCCTGACGGCGTCCGCGCCCGGAATCCAAGAACCCTCGGCGAAGGCGCTCGTCGAACGCCTGATGGTCTGGATGCGCGGGCTGTCCGACGCGGAGGCGCGGATCGAGATCGCGGACCGGTTCTGCGAGTTCTGCGACCGCACCAACTGCTGGACGGTCGAGGAGTCCTGGCCTCTCGACCGGGAGCTCTGCCATACGTCCGGATGGCCGACCGTGCCGAACGGGGCCGTCGTGCTTCGCGTCCGCGAGTCGCGGTGCGGGGCGTGGACGTGGCGCGGGCTCCCGCCGTTCGTCCGGGCCGAGCGCCTGCCCGGCCCGAACCCGACGTTCGCCTTCGGCGCCTTTCCGCCCGAGGTCGGAGCGCTGAGGCTTCGCGCCGCGGCGCTGGGCGGGGAGGTGCCACTTTTCTCCGCCCGCCTCGTCCTCGCTCCCGGCATCGGAAGCGAATCGCTGCCGGCTGAAGTCGTCGAGCGGTATGGAGACGCGATCGTCTCCGGGGCGCGCGCACACCTCGCCGCGATGCCGGGCCGGCCCTGGAGCGATCCCCAGGGCGCCGCGATCCACGGACAGAAGTACAACGCCGCCGTCGCGTTCGCGCGCGGCGAGTTCGAATGCGGCGGCGTTCCGTCGCATCTTCAGACCCGTTCACGGACACCGTTCCTGATCTAGCCATGACTACCCTCGTTCTTGCGCTCGACCCCGAGACCAAGCGCTTCGTGCGCGAGGACGGCCCCTGCGTCGTCCACGCCGGCGAAACGGTGAAGCTGGTCCTGCAGGGTCTCGGGGTCCATGCGGAGACCGCCAACGCGAATCCGGCGGACGAGTCGCTCGCCGATCCGACGGCGCTGAACTACCCAGCCCTTCGCGCCCGCGTGGTCCACCCGGTCTACGGGGACGTGGCCATGTACCCGTTTCCGGGCTCCAGCCCGATGTGGAAGGACGAGCCGGACGGCTCGATCTCCTGCGAGCTTTCGCTCGACGTGGAGCAGCTCTTCGCCGTTGTGCGCAGCGGTCGCGCGGATGCGCTCCGCCTGTTCGTCGACCGCCCGTGGCCGCAGGACCTGCCGGCCGTCTACGGCGAGTACGGCCTGCGTGTGGACGACTGGCCGGAGGTGACGGGCGAGACGCGCGTCTGGCCTTCGGAGGGGCGCTACGTCTCGGCGCTCGGCGCCGTGCAGTCGCTCTCGGCGCTCGTCCCCGGCGAGTCGACGCTGCGCGAAACGCAGAAGGTGCTCAATGCCGTCCTCGCCGCACTCAAGAATCTTGCCCAAAGGTGATGCCATGAAACACTCCACGCTCCCCGTCGTCCTTTCCGCGGCCGCCGTCGGCATCTGCTTCGCGCTCGGCGCGTCGTCCTCCGCTTCGGAGGGCACCGCCCTCGCCGACCTTCCCGGATCCGCGCGGCTCTATACGGCCGAGCAGGTCGCCGCGCTCTTCTCCACCCTCGACGCGACCAACGCCATCGAGGCGATGCAGGCGATCCTCTCCACCAACGCCGTCCTGCGGGCGGAGCTGATGGATATGCACGGGCGGGACTGCCGGCGCGCCACGAACGGCGGCGTCGCCGACGGCGCGCTCATCATCGATCCGTACAGCGAGCAGGAGGCGTTCGTCTGGTCGGCGAACTCTCTCGACAACATGCTCATTCGGATGGGACTGCTCGAGAACGCCGCGCAGGGTGATTGCGGCTACGAGGATCGGTACGTCTGGCCGAACGCCCTCTGGTTCGCGAGGAGCATGTCCGACGCGGTTGACACCGACTTCGAGAGCCCGAGCGAGATGGTCCGGAACGTCAAAGAATCCGCAAGGCGAAACGCCATCATTCCAGACGCCGTTTACGACGATCTCGCGGCCGCCTCGTCGAATCTCGTCTCTTTGGCGGGCGAATCGGCGACTCTCCTTTCCCTCGCCCAGAATCCGCCGCAGGGCTGCACGTGCGATCCGGCGTCGGTGAACTCGCGCCTGGCCGCGCTGGAGGCGCGTCCGGCGTGCGGCTGCAACCTGTCGGACATTTCGGCGGTCGTCTCCGATCTTGAGAACGCCCTGTCGGCGCTCCAGGCGGTTGCCGCGGACCTTTCGTCCGTGTCCGCCTCCGCCGCCGACCTTGAATCCCGCCTTTCGGCAATCGAGTCGGCTCTCCAGTCCCTGTCTCCGCAGGAGGTCGCCGAACGGACGGGGACCCCCGTCGAGGTTGTCGAGGAGACGATCGACCGTGCGCAGCAGGATGCCGCCGCCGCCGCCGACGACGTGACGGCCATCGCGGACGCCGCCTCGGAGATCGAGTCCTTCGGCGATGCCGTGGATGACGTCGCCGAAGAGGTGGACGCCATCGTCGACATCCTGGGCGAAGTGTGAGGAGGGCTCCGCGATGATGCCGATGCCGATTCCGTACGTTCCGATTCCGGGGTGCCCGCTTCCTCCCCCGCCACCGCCTCCGCGTCCGCAGCATCCGACGCTCTGGCCGCAGGACACCTACACGCGCAAAGAGGTGAACGACAAGGACGCGCGAACCCTTTCCGAGGCCAAGGCGTACGTGGACGAGTCCGTCGAGGCTCGTCTTTCCGCGGCCGCAGCCAGGACGATCGCCGCCACGGAGCAGGCCGCCGAGCAGGCCATGGAAAGCCAGCGCGCGGCAGCCAGCGCTTCCGCCGCCGCGACCGAGGCGGCGAACAATGCGGCGCGGGCCGCGGCGGACGCCGTGGCGGACGCCAAGCGCATCGTCGAGTCTCCGGACGGCGAGAAGAACGTCACCGTGACGAACGACGGCGAGGCGATCCTTCGCGGCGGCGGCGTCCGCATCGTCTTCCGGTTCACCGGAGACGCGGAGGAGACGACGCTCTACCGCTACGGCGACACGGACTGGTATCTGCTTCCCGGCGCGACGCCGCCGACCGGAGAGGATATCCAGGCCTTCCCGACGCCCTGCGCGCAGTTCGGCCAGTTCGAGGTCATCTACCGCAAGGAGGGCGGGACGGTCGTCGAGTACGCCCTGCAGGAGCGGTTCAACAACATGTCCTACTTCATCCGGGCCCACGGCGGAGGCAACTCCGGCACCTGGCGGTTCGAAGGATGCGATTCGGCCGGCGTCGTCACGCGCGCCGACCTGCGTCGCATCGCGCGCGGCTGCAATGACGCGACCGCGCTTCTCACGGCATTGCGCAACCTTCTCGACTGATGCCTTCCGCCGCCCTCCAGCCGCACTTCGAGAACGTTCGGCCCGGCAGGCAGGTCGTTCTTCCTCCGCCGCCCCCGCGGCTCGTTCCGGTCCCGTTCCCCGTTCGGGGGCCGCATCCGCCTCCCCTCGTCGAGCCGGCGCGCATGCCGCTTACGCCGAAGACGGGGATGCTGCGGACGGAGCTGGAGGAGCGCTTCCGCGAGATCGAGGAGAGCGGGCCCGCGCGGGAGCTCTCAAACATCAAGGCGCAGATCCGGACGGCCCTCGCGCTCATCGGGCGCTCGCAGATCACCGACACGCTCCGCCAGACGCGCGAGCGGCAGAACCAGATCATCACCCTGCTCGAGACCATCTCGCAGTAACCACGGAAAGGAAACGAAAAATGGCAAACACCGCAACAACCAAGCAGATTCTCGACAACCTCACCTACGACACCGAGGTCTACACCGCAGCTGGCGTCGACAAGGCGATCTCCGACGCGCTCGTCGGCGGCTACAAGATCAAGGGCAACGCGACGGTCGCCGAGCTCAACACTCTCGCGCCCTCCGTGGCGCAGGCGTCCGCGACCCTCAAGGTCGGCGACGTCTACAACCTCACGACCGCCGGCACGCTCGCCGCCGCGGCCACTACGGAAGACGCGAGCGTGGTCAAGGGCGACAACGTCGTGTGGACGGAGGACGGCTGGGACCTCAACCGCGGCCTCGTCAGCATGGAGGGCAAGCAGGACAAGATCACCGCGTCCGGGCTGCTCAAGGGCGACGGCTCCGGCGGCGTCACGGCCGCGGTCGCCGGGACGGATTACGTGGCGCCCGTCAGCGGAAAGGGCCTTTCGACCAACGACTACACGACGGCCGATAAGGCCAAACTCGACAATATCGCAGCGAAAGCGAATCTCGGGTTCTCCTCCGTTCAGATCGAAGATTCGACGGGGGCTTCGATTGGAGGACGTGCGGCTACCGAGTCAAACTCGCTGCTGACAATCCGCGGGAAGAAGAATGTCACGCTTTCCAATAGTGGAGCCGACGTCGAACTCTCCGTTGCCGATGGCTCTGCCTCTACCGCGGGCGTTGTGAAGCTTTCGGACGCCACGGATGGTACCGCCGCAGCCGCGTCCGGCGCGACCGCCGCGACCCCGAAAGCCGTCGCGGACGCACTCTCGGCCGCGAAGTCCTACGCGGACACCGTCAAGGGCGACGCCAACGTCATCGAGGGCGTCAAGCTCGCCGGCGCGTCCGGGAATCTCACGCCGAGCTCGAAGGTCGTCACGATCCCGAACGCCGTCGCGACCGGCGAGACCAGCGCTACGAACGGCCTGATGACCGCGGACGACAAGAAGAAACTGTCCGACCTTCCGGCCGACGCCAACGTGGGCTTCACGGGCATCACGGGCACGAGCGGCAACGCGAGCGCGGACGCCACCCACGCGGACGTCGTGATCACCGGGACGAACATCACGGCGGCAGTGTCGTCGAACAATGCCGGCGTACTCGTCGCGCTCGCCGTCGCGGACGGCTCGACCTCCGTCAAGGGCGTTGTCCAGCTCTCGAACTCGACGAGCGACACCTCCACGTCGAAGGCCGCGACCGCCTCTGCCGTCAAGTCCGCCTACGACCGCGGCAGCGCCGGCGTCACCGCTGCCGCCACCGAGAAGACCAAGCGCAACGCCGTCGCGACCGCGCTCTCGACCTACGATGCCCTCACGCAGGGTAGCTCGATGTCCGATACGCGCGCGCTCATCAACGCGCTGCTTGCGGCTCTGAAGGCGTTCGGGGCCAATTCGTGATGAAGCGCCACTTCGCACTCGTCATCGCGCTCGCCGCCTCGCTCGCCGGAGCGGCGACGCCGACTCTCTTTGACGACCTTACGTACTCCAACCGGCTCTACACGGCCGAGGCCGTGGACGAGCTCGTCGCAGGCGCCGGCGGCGGCGCGGACCTCTCGGAGGTCTCGAATCTCGTCGCCGGCGTCGTCGCCGAGGGCGGCGCGAGCGTGGCGGCGACGGAGACGTGGCGCATCATCCTCGCGGACCATCAGCGCCGCCTCGACGCGATCGAGGAGGCGGACGGCACCGGCTACATCACGGCCGCGCAGGCCGAGGATCTCGTCCGCACGCGCGTCGAGGCGACGGTCCAGGACGAGATGCAGGAGTGGTACGAGTCCGCGGCCGATGTCCCGGAGCAGTCCGTCGCCGTCGACTCCACGACCATCAATGCAAATACCTCCGGCGTATCCGTCCGCCTCTCGCCGCGCCGGGCGACGCGCTACTACGCCTCCACGGCCAACAGTCGCACGATCGGCTTCTCTTCCTTCTCCGGCGTTGGCAACATCCCGTGCATCCTGATCCTGGAGCGCTTTTCGTCCGTCACATGGCCGAGCGGCGCGAAAATCGAGACCGCCTACGCCTACAACTCGGGCAACCCGAACGTCTACGCGATCTACAAACTCAACGGCGTCATCTACGCCAAGAAACTCTACCCGTGAAGACCCTCGTTCTCTTGTCCGCCCTGATCGGCGCCGTCCTCTCGCTGGCCTGGACAAGTCCGTACTCCGGCGTTAGGAACTTTCATAGCCGGAAGGTCTCGGCCGATGGCGCCGCCGTGGCGTTCCCGTCGTACTACGAGCCGTGGATGCCAACGAGCGCGCCCGGATTCGCCACATCGCCATACCGAAGTCCGGCCATGGTCTGGTACGATCCCGAATCCAACAGCATCGTGTTCTACGACGGAGCGCCAAGATGGATCACGCTGATCGCCAGGCCGGACCCCGAGCTGGTGTACTTTCACGAGTTCTCCCACTGGTTGCAGTACAGTCTGGCTGGTACGACGAACGCCGTGCCGGACTACGTGTTCGACGGCCTTGAATCCGACAGGTCCGCCCTTATGGACAGGGGATACACGAACGACCTGGAGAACGTTGGAGGGCTTGAGGCCTACTTCGACGGCCGCAGCGCAATCTACTATGGCTTCTTCGGGAAATGGGACGTCGATTACGGCGCTGGCGTCCCGCGCGCGGAGGCGTTCGCCGTGGTTCTCTCGATGGTGAAGACCGGACGCTACGGCAATCTCCTCGACGAGTTCGTCCCGGATTCGAAAGTGTCCGTCGAACGATGGCTGGATGACATGAGGAAGGAAATCGCAGAATGAAAAAACTCGTCCTTAGTCTTTGCCTCTTCGCCGCCGCCGCCGGCGCGCAAGAACTCCTCCGCATCGTGAACGGCGTGGAGGAGCGCGCGAGCGTTCCCGCGGGTCTCCCGGCCGTCGTCACGAACGCCTACGCCGAGCGGCTCTACGCCACCGGCTACCGTCCGATCGAGACCGTCAACGCCCCGCACTCCGACTGGTGTACCCGTGCCGTCCGGACCGTCAACCTCACTAACGGTGTCTACCGCGTCGAATGGATCGAGTGTCCGGTGCCTGTTCCGCTTGACCGCGTGAAGCTCACGACCGCGATGCTCGGACTGCCGGACGGGACAAACCTCCTCGCTTCGGCGATGTCCGTTCCGTCCGTTGCCGAGTGGTTCGTCTCCGATCCGGTCTATACCCGAGGTTCGGAGCTCGCGCTCGCGATGCAGCGTCTCCTCGGGCTCGACCAGGCCTCGCTCGAGGCTCTCGTGAAGCCCTCTGCGGCAGACTCCTGGATGAAAGGACAGCAAGAATGAATCAGAAAAACTCGAAAGACCGTCCGCTTTCCTCCGTCGAAAGCGCAGCCTGCAGGCTCCTCTGCGCCATGCTGGTGCTCTTCCTGCTCGATTTGGGGCTCTGTTCGTCGGCGGGGTGCGCTTCCGTCGAACTGCCTCCGCAGGAGACGTACGATTTCGTCACCAACGCGCTTCAGCGCGGCGCGTCGATCTGGCGCGAGACTCATGCCGGCCCCGCCGAAGGGAGCGACTCCGGAAACGGTGCTTCTTCGGAATCGGCGGGGCCGGCTTCCTCTTCTTCCGTCTGTTTGGATTTCCGCTTCGGCGGGTTCAATGGAGCGAAGGCGAAGGAGGACCCGCGCTGCCGTCTCTCCTCGCCGAAGATCACGGCCGATTCGATCCGCTACAAGTGGGAGACGAAGGTGCCGTCGGACTGGGCCCGCAACAAGACCGAGAGCGGCAACCTCGTGATCGCGGCGGCGTTCTTCTGGGACGAGGACGCGAAGAAGTGGGTCGGCGGCAAGTTCGAATGGACGGACGAGAGCCGCTCCTCCCGCTCCTGCCAGAACATCTACGAGGGCTACGGCGGCTGGGAAGCGGCGGCGTGGGAGTACGCGAAGAAGCGCGCGTTCTGCGTACTGAGCGCGGACGGGAAGTATCGCAGCAACCTCCTGGAGGACTAGCCGATGAGCACGTGGACGAAGCTGCGCGACAAGGCGCTTCGCAGGATCGTCACCCTTCTCGGGCTCGGCAAGGGTTCCGCATCTGCGACTCCCGCCGCTGGCGAACCATCCTCCGTTTCTGCGATCAGCCTCGCCGGGCTCGCCGTCCCCGAGTGGGACAAGTGCACCCGCGCATCCTGCTGGGGCGGAACGAACGCCTCGGTGCGGATCATGAACTGCCTCTCGCCGAAGATGCCGGATTCGGTGTTCAAGGAGCGTGTCGCCTGGACGAAGGCCCGCGGCGCGAATACGATCCATCTGTTTTTGGTGAACAAGGGCGACGGCGAGTATTCCGGGTACTCGCCGTGGGGCGTCGGCAAGAAGCCGAACGCCGGCGAGACCGACGCGGCGACCGTCCGCACGATGCGCGAACGCCTCTACTACTGCCACAAGCAGGGGCTCGCCGTCGTGATCTGGCTTCAGGCGGACGACTCCGCTGACTGGGCCCGCGCCCTCGCGTCGAACGCGGACCGGTGCGTCGCGCGCATCGTCGAAGCGGGACTCTTCGGGGTCGCCTCGACCGTCGTGGCCGGCCTGGAGATGGATGAATATTGGAATGCGACGCACGCCCGCGCGGTCGTGTCCGCGATTCGGGCCCATTACCACTACAAGGTTGGCACGCATCACACGGGCGGCAAGACGACGTTCGCCTCGCTCGGCGACATCCTCTTCTACCAGGTCGAGCCGGGCCGAAGCGCGGCGCAGATCAAGGCCGATACGAAGGCGGCGCTCAAGACCGGAAAGCCGGTGAACTTCTTCGAGCTCGCGCGAGGCCCGGCCCGCGATCTCTGCGAGGCGGCCTTCTCGGCCGGTGCGTTCGGCGTGGGGAACTGGTAAGATGGACTCGTGGGGCCGTTTCACGCACAAGGCCGCGCTTCTGTACTCCGGCTACAAGGATCGTGTTCCCGGCTTCAGGGCGGAGCTTGCGCGCGTCGGGGTCGATGGGTACGTCCCGTTCTGGGGCTGCACGAACCCCTACGAGCGTCTGCTTGAGAACCTGACGCCGCACAAGAGGGGCTGCGTCGGAGGCTACTTCAACACGTCGCTCAAGCATCACGCCGTCGTGAAGACGGCCTACGAGCTCGGCGCGGAGAACGTCCTCGTCTTCGAGGATGACGTCCGGTTCCTGAACCGCGTGAGCGTCGTCCTCGAAGCCGTCAATTCGCTTCCGGACGACTACGACGCCGCGCTCTTCGAGTGGACGCCGATGCCGGCCGCCGCGGCTCCCGAGTTCCATGCCGAGGTCGCGGCGATCCGGGCCGACGTCGTGAACGGGGCCTGGTGCCGGGCGAGGCGCTTCTACTCGATGGCCGCCTACGCGGTGAGCCGCCGGATGATGGAGCGCCTGATCGACTGCTACGAGCGCCCCGCGCACGGCGTCGCGAAGCTCCGCGTCTGCGACCACTACTGGTCGCGCATTCTCGAGGCCGACCCGTCGCTCAACGCGTACGTGTCGCGGAGGAACGTCTGCATCCAGGCCTGTCCGCAGGGGAACACGCCGATGGAGCTGATGCGGGCGAAGTACGACGGGATGGGCGTCGACCGCGGGGAGTACGCGCCGTGGTGATCGATGTGCTCTACACCCTCGGGCCTGCGGAATGCTCGGCGGGCGGGGCGAACCGGGAGCTCCGGTGGTCGCTCCGCTCGCTCGCAAAGTACGGCCGGAACGTCGGGCGCGTCGTGGTCGTTGGCTACCCGCCCGACTGGCTGTCCGACGAGGTGGTCCGCCTGCCGGTCGAGCGCCCGGCCGATCTCGAGAAGGACGCCGTCATCTTCCATAACGTGATGGCGGCGATCGATGCGGGGGCCGTGTCGGGCCGGTTCCTGCTCTCCTCGGACGATCATTTCCTCTCGGCGCCGTTCGACATGGAGCGGACGCCGCTCTGGCAGCGCAAGAACAACTTCATCCCGACCTACGCGGAATGCCGAGGCGGCGACGGCTACCGGCGCGTGCTGGACCAGACGAGGCGCGTGCTGCTCGCTTCCGGCTACGGGATCGTGAAGTGCAATCCGCACCGGAACACGCTCTGCGACTCGCGCTGCGCCCCCGAACTGGAACGCCTGCTCGCAACGGCGCCGGCTCGGAACGTCGGGATCGAGTTCAACTGCGCGATGGGTAACGTGATGCACGCCGTGTTCGGGCTTCCGTTCGAGCGGATGCACGACTGGAAGGTTCCGGCGTTCGATCCGCGTGCCGTCGAGGCCGGCGCCTTCTCCATCCGGGATCGCGCTCTGGCCGATCCGAAGCTTCTCGCATGGTTCGCCGCCGAGTTCGGCGAGCCGTGCAGGTACGAAAAACGCGGCGGCGGCCTGTTGCCGCCTTGGTCGGTCTCCGGTACCGCCGCGTAGAATGGAGGGCCGATGAACGCACAACAGGCGAGAATCGCGAAGATCATCGCGGAAGCGGTGAAGAACTACGTGAAGGAGGACCAGCGGGCGGACTACCCCCTGCCTGGCGAAGTGTCCGTCGTGGTGAAGAGCCGGAAGGTCGCTTCCCTCGTGCGGTCTCCCTACACGACGAAGGACGGCTCTCTCACCGTCGAGCCGGTGGACGAGCGGCGCGTGCGCCTCGTGGCGCACAAGTTCGTGCGCTGCGGGCTCTGGAACGGGCCGGACGCGATCCCGAACAACACGCTTCGCGGGATGCTCGCGTCGCTCTACCACGACCTGATCTGGGTGCACGCCGCCGAGCTGGCCGCCGCGTGGGGCTGCACGGAGCTGGAGATCCTGCGCTGGGGCGGCGACGTGCTCTTCCTCGTGTGGGTGTGGGCGAGCAGGGATTCGTGGTGGGGGCGCCGCGAGGCGTGGCTCGCTTTCCAGGTCACGGACTTCGCCGCTCCGTTCTACCACCGGCTTCTCCCGCGCGTGAAGAAGGCCGTCGGCGCCACCGTTCTCGCGCTTCTCTGCTCCGGCTGCACCGGGTGCTACTCGCTCCCGGACGGCGAGGTCGAGAGCGTCGACGGCGTCGAGGTCGTGCGGCAGGTGATGCAGGACTACGGAAACGGGCTTGGTCCCGGCCCGCAGGAAAAGGGACCAAGTTCCGGGGACCAAGCTTCGGAGGAGACAAAATGAGCGAAGAGCAGCACCACAACCTGCAGGAAAAGATCGACTCGGAGGAGTTCTCAACCCTGATGGCCGAGATCGGCAGTTCGCACACCGACCCGAAGGACAAGGACCGCCAGCGCGAGCTCCTCGGAGCCGGCTACCGCAACTTGAACGGCGACCCGATGGAAGAGAAGGTTCGGCTCCTCGCCCGCACGGACTGGACGCAGATCAAGTTCATGCTCGCCGAGGCGTCCCGGATGAACCGGGTGATCCGCACTCTCGAAGAGATCAAGGCGAAGCTCGAAGGCCAGGCCGGTGCGGCTCCCGCCGCTCCTGCGTCGTTCGCCGCCCGGCTGTTCGACTTCCTCAAGTCCGCGAAGACCGAGATCGCAACGGTGATCTGCTTCGCGATCTTCTTCCCGAACGGCGCTGCCGTCCTGAAGACTCTCTCGGCGATGGTTTCCGGAGGGGCGCAGCCGTGAGCGCCCGGAAGCCGGACAAGGACGCCGTCCGCACGCAGGATGACGTCGACGAGGCCGAGCGCGCCCTCCTCGAGGCCCGTCACGCGCGCGACAAGGCGCTCGTGGCGAAGATCGTTTCCGCGATCTCCCTCGCGGACCTCGTGGTCGCCGGCGTGCAGTTCTCTCCGGCGTGGACCTACGACTACCAGGCCAAGTGCCAGAAGGTGCTGGATGCGGAACGGGACGTCGCGGCGAAGACCAGTACGCTGAAGCGCACGATCCAGAAATGCAAGGCCTCCCGCGGAATCGCAGACGACGCGGACGGCGAGGAGGAATAGCCGATGCCCGATCCGATCCGCAAGGCGCTCCAGGATGCGAAGGTCCGCGTCCCCGATACGTCCCGCCGCGAACGGCCGTTCGAGCCGACCTGGAACGAGTACTCCGTACTCGCCTACGACGGGCTCATGCCGACGCAGATCGTCCGGCGCCTCACGGAGCAGGACGGAATCGACCGGTGGGAGGCGACTGCGCTTCCGTTCCGCGCCGACGCGCGCCCCGATACGGACGATCGCCGAAACGACGGGGTGCCGTTCCTGCCGAACGATCCGCGGCGCTACGTGGACGAGCGCCGCTACGTCGTCGACCCGATGGTCGGGAAGCACCGCTTCCTCGGCCTCTGGACCGGCGGACCGGTGCGGATGACGACCGACAAGCGCGGCGGCGGCCGCGAGGTCACGCAGGTCCTCACGCGCACGTTCTGCGCCGGCCACGGCTACACGACCGACGCGAGCGGCAACTACGTCGCCGCGTTCACGGACGACGGCGGCGCGACCTTCCACGACGAGTCGGGCGCCCCGATCGAGGCCTCGAAGGTCCGCGAGTACCTCTCCGCGGATGACGCGCTTCGATTCCATCGAGCGGCGCTCGGCTCGCGGCTCTCGCCCTACATGCTTCTTCGGAACGACTTTCCCGCGGCCTACACGCGCGAAGTCCAGTGGCGCGAGTTCACACATGAAAGCATCGCGTTCCTCGATCCGCTCGGGCTTCTTCCGGAGAACCGCGGCCGGCTCTCGGCCATCGTCGGCGAGAAGTTCAAGCAGCTTGCCGGCGAATCGGTGACGAACGCCGCCTGCCGCGTGGACGCCGAGACGAACACCGTGATCTTCACGGCCGCGCTCACCTACTCCAAGCTCGGCGAGCCGGAGTCCCCCGAGGACCTGCTCCGCCTTCCGTGCCTGGAGACGTGCGACCGCGACACGCTCCGGATGTTCGGCTGGAACCAGCTTGAGAACGGCGAGGGCTACAAGTACACGCACCTCTTCCGCTGGCCGCGGCTCAGGGACACGCCCGAGGTCCGGCTCGCGCTTGAATTCGTCCGGGACAATGCCCCGACGGCCGACATCTACGCGGAGGTCGAGGACGGTTCCGATTCCGACTCCGATCCGGATAGCGTGCTTCTCGTCCCGGCATCCGAGAGCTTCGTCCTTGCGCTCCTGCGCCGGCATGGCCTGCTGCCCGGACCGGACGGCAGAACCGCCTGGTTCGGCTCTCCGCCCTACGAGACGCGCAGCGCGGTCGAGAAACGGGACGACCAGCTGGACGCCACCGGCCGCCTCGTCACGAGCGCGGCCGCCATGTCGCACACCGTGACGACCGCGCCCGGCGGCGAGAAGACCTCGACGCCCTCGACTGCGGACGTCCCCGTCCAGACGTACCGCATTGCAAAGCAGCGTATCGAGCCGGACCAGGACGGCTCCATCTCCTTCGTGATCGCGCTCGCCAAGACCGAATGGCACGGCGGCGACGACGGCCGGAACTGGGAGGACGTGGACGCGAACGGCCGGCACGGATCGCGCGTCCTCGCCGGGGTCTCCGCCCCGCAGGGCTACGGGAAGACCGAGCAGCGCGTCGTCCCGGCCGTACCGCGCCAGAACGCGATCCCGACGATGGCCGGGATCGAGCCGACCGACCCCTACGACCTCGTCGTCGAGAAGCGCCAGACCGAGGGCCAGGAGGGCTCTTCCGACGTTTCCTTCCAGAAGCGCCGGCTCTACAACTTCGTCGACCCGGAGCATACGCCCGAGGGCATTCAGAACGTCGACGGCAATCCGTTCAACGCCACGAGCTACCATTTCGACCCGAACTCTAACACTTATAATTTGGGCTGGACCTACGTCGCTCCGAAGGATCTCCAGAAGCTCGTTGATTCCGTCCGTGCGAAGCTCGGAGGCAATCCGATCGTCCAGACGGAGTGGCACACGGAGGGGTATTACTCCGTCCGCATCCGCGCGAAGGGCAAGGAACCGAAGCACGTCCGCGAATGGTGCGTCTCGGCGGACTGGTACAAGCACCAGACGCTCGAACAGTGGATCGGCGTCACGGTCGAGACGGAAGGTTCCGACTCCGACTCGGACGGCGACGGCGAAATCATCGGCTTCTACTCGAAGTACGAACGCAACGCCGACGGCTCCTACAAGCTCGACGACCACGGCAACCTGATTCCGGTTCCGGGTTCGCTCGTTTTGTTCGCCGCGATCCGCGGCGACCTCGACGCGAACTGGATGGGCAGCGATCCGCAGGCCATCGGCGAAGGCCCTCGGCGCCCGACCGTGTACGCGTCGACCGGCGTCGCGAACGCCCACACGGAGAACCTCGCCCCGGAGCACGAGGACGAGCACGGCGACGGATGGAGCGGCGACGACTGGTCCGACCCGGACTACGGCGACGGCGAGGATTCGGCCGGCGACGCCGAGGACAAGACGCGCTCGCATTCCATCGCGCAGGTGTCGCCCCGCCGCAACGAGGACGGCTCCTACGACATTTCCATCACCCGGACGTACCCGCACCAGCGCTACTGGGAGTACGTCCTTCCGGCGATGGACCAGGACGGCGACGAGTACCTCGCCTTCCACATGGCCTACCGGAACTGGGCGAGCAGAAAGGCGATCCGGGCCGACATCGTCTCCCGCGTCAAGGCGTGCGTGGCGAAGCTGGCGGCCGAGGCCGGCGGGAGCGCCTGGGACTGGAGCGACGGATGGGCGATCCGCGGCGGGTTCTCTGTGAACCAGTTCGGCCTCGTCGACGCTCCCGGCATCACGCTCGTCCCGACGAAGAGCAACGGCAAGGCCCGCGTTGCCCGCGCCCGGACTATCACGGACCACCGCGAGTTCGTCATCGAGCACCCCGTCCGCACGACGCGCGCCCCGAAGGGCCGCGACCCGATGAAGGTGCCGGACAACGGCTACTGGGAGCGCGTCGACAAGTGGCATGTCTCGGAGGGCTTCACGACGAGCTCGGCGGAGGCCGCGCGCGTCGCGAACTGCACCTTCTTCACCGACCTCGGTGGCGACGGCAAGATGCACGAGGGGTCGAAGGGCGTCTGGAACTGCAACAACCGCCACGGCGTCCAGTCGAACTGGAAGTGGTACGTCGTGTTCTACGTCGAGGAAGGCACGTGGGACGGCGATTCCACGCAGGGTTCCGACGGCAACAACAGCCAGGTCGACTCCGGCGGCAACGGCGGCGGCCGCGAAGGCGACAACACGACGCCGTCCGGCGGAAGCGGAGGAGGCGGGGCGTGACCGAACAGGAGCGCATCGCCCGTCTGGAGGAGGACCTCCGGCGTTCGGCCGAGCGGGAGCGCGAGCTCTCCGCCCGGCTCGACGAATTTTCCCGGCGACTGGACGAATTGGCGGAGGAGAAGGCGGATTCCGTCTTCGCCGAGGGCGACGTGGCGGACGGCGAGAACGGCGGCGTCGAGCCGCTCTTCGAGATGCCGGATTCCGTCAACGCGGCGCAGGCGCGGTTCTTCGTGTCGCCGGACGAGGTCCTCACGCAGGGCGCCGGCGTAAAGCGCAAGAGTCTCTCCCTCACGCCGGAGACGGACGGCGGAATGCAGATCCACGAGTTCGACGACGCGCCGAAGGCCGGCGTCCTCAAGGTGATGCGCAAGCGGTCCAGCAACAAGCTCGTCCTCGCGGATCCCGACGAGAAGTGCGGCCGGCGCAAGTGGATGGTCCCCCTCCGCCGCGAGGACGGGGACAAGGAGATCAAGTGGGTCATCCTCGGCGAGGACTCGGACTCGGATTCGGACTCGGATTCCGACGACGACCTGGAGGACGCGTACGTCGTCCCGTCGGTCGACCCGCCCTGCCCTCCGACCATTTCGGCCGCGTTCGGCACGGGAGCGGACGAGGGGTACGTCGTCCTGACGATCCAGAACTACAGGCGCGTGAACGGCGAGTGCGAGCCGGACGGCCCGGCGCAGGTGACGCGCATCCCGATCAACCAGTTCGAGCTCGACTGCGAGGCCGTCCGCGCGTGCCTCTCCGGCGGATCGGGGAGCACGACGGGGATGCAGCAGGTCGAGGTCCTGACGGGCTTCGACCCGACGACGTACAAGTTCTCCACCGCCGTCCTGAACTACTACGGCGCCGCGCCCGTCGCCGGCAACCCGATCCAGTTCCCGACCACGACCTGCGAGGAGTCCTGATGCCGCCCGTCTACACCAGAAACGGAAGGATCATCCTCCGCAACGGACTCCCGGTCGTCGGCGACTGCTGCTGCACGGAGGAGGACCGCAGGAAGCGCTGCGTGTACGCGGAAATCGAGGTCGCGGTCGCGTATTCTTCCGCGTCGATGTCGGGCTGCCTGGACACGGCGATTCCGCAGTCTCAGTCCGCCGCCGCCGCGTACGTCCGGAGCCGGTACGATTCTTCCCTTTCCTTCGACCCGCTTCCCGCCGGAGTCGCCGACACCGATCTTTCGGGGCGGGCGGACCCGTGCGAGGCGCCGGTCGCCACGTCCGCCCGGTGCGCGACGGGCGACGAGCGCCTGTCCATTTCGTTCGGGTCAGGACTCGTCACGTACCGGGCGGTCGTGCGGAACCTCGGCCGGCTGCGGATTTCGTTCCGCTGCGGGCTTGCGGTCGCGTACGTCCGGTCCGGAAGGACTCCGTCCGGCGGAGTTGCGGACGAGCAGCATCAGTACGTGGCGGACGGCGTGGCGCCGTCACTCTCGGTCCCGTCCGCGTCCGGTTGCGTCGTCCGGCAGAGCCCGGCGTGGCCGGCAAGCTGGGACCCGCGGTTCAACGGTTCCTGCGGCGCTCCCGCGTATCTCGAAAACGACGGAGTGCTGGTTCTCGAACTGGAGGTGGCCCGGCCGTGAACGACTGCCCCTGCAAGGACAAGGCGAAGCGCGCGACCGCGGCCGGCGACCCGAAGGGGACGCCGAGTCTCGCGTGCCTGCATTGCCTCGACATGCATCTGGCCTACGCGCTCGAGCTTTCCTACGAGCCGGCCGCGGCCGAGGAGTTTTCGGAGGAGCGCTTCCTGCTCGTCGGCACGCTGCGCGCCGCGCAGGATCACGCGGATGCGCTCGGTCGCCGCGCCCTCGCGCAGCGCATCCGTTCCCTCCGGAAGTCCCTGGATGGGAAGACGTCGCTCGAAGCCGTTCCGAAGTTCGTCCGCGTCTACCTCGACGAGCGCAGAAACGAGAAACTGAACCGTTCCGACATCTAGCAAAGGAGCACGAAATGTCCATCATCGACGATTTGAAAGCCGCTTCCGGAGAGACGTCCGGAGCTCCCGGCGCCTCGGCAGTCCCGGCCGCCGGCGCCGCGCTTCCGCCCGCGCAGGGCGGACCGTCCTTCTCCGACACGGAGATGCGCACGCTCTCCGGCGGCGGCCGTCCGTCGCCCTACCGCGCCCCCGCCGCGAAGCCGGCGCAGGAGACCGCGCAGCCCTTCGACCTCGACGCGCTCCGCAAGGAGATCGACGCCGACCTCTCTTCCCTCGGAACACGCGAGGCGCTCGACGAAGCCATCTCCGGCCTCGGCGACCTTCCCGCCCCCGTCGAGGAGGAGCCGCCCGCCCCAGCCCCCGCGCAGCCGGCGGCGCAGACGCAGGATGCGCCGCAGACGGTGGACGCGGCGCGCATCGAAGCGAACCGCAAGAGGATTTCCCAGGCGTCCGTTTCGTCGCTCAAGCGCTTCCTCTCCGGCGGTCGCCCGACCGGCCGGCGCATCTCCGACGACGAGGCGTTCGGCGCGGAGGGCGCAGTCATCATCGGCTCTCCAGATTCGATGCCGGGGCCGTCGCTCCCGTTTTAGCACGACAAGACGAAAGGACAGAAGATGGGCAACGAACTGGAAGACAAGACGGCCGAGCAGAACGACCTCTCCGCCCGCGTGGCGGAGGAGGCGAAGGGCTTTTCCGACCGCGTGAGCGGCGCCATCAAGGAGCGGAACGAGGCGGGCCTGCGCGGGAACGCCGCCTACATGGGCGCAGGCGTCGGGTTCTACAACGCCGTGCAGCAGTTCCGCACGTCGGACATGGGCGAGGCGGCGCAGCGAGACTTTGCCGACGCCGGCCAGCAGTTCGCCGACGCGTGGGCGGAGGCGCACGGCATGCAGCCCGGCCAGGTCAGGGCGCAGATGACGTTCGACCGCAACGGCGAACCGCACGTCCGGCTCTACCAGGGCGAGGACAATTTCCCGGTGAACTACTCCTACGAGAAGATGGAGGAGCACCTGCGGAAGAACGGCTACCTCGACGAGACCGACAAGGCCCTCAAGGGCCAGCTTGGGATCGCGGAGTCGGCGCCGGCTGCGCCCGAGCAGCAGGCGGCCGGAAAGCCGGCGAAGTATTCCGATCCGATCGGCGATCTCCTCGAATACGCCGGCAAGATGCCGCCGGGAGCCCGTGCGATGATCGTCGAGCGCGGGATCAAGCAGCTCGGCCTCGGCGACGAGGACGCGAACATGCTTCGTTCCGCGCTGTCGGGCGAGAACTTCTGGGAGACGCCGAAGGCGGCGGCCGGAAGCGGCGGCAAGGCGTCTTCCGGCGGCGGCGGTGGCGGAACCGCGGGCGACCTGCTCGGCGGAGACGCCGGCCCCGCGCCGACGGAAGAGGAAATGACGAACGCCGTGATGGGCGGCGAGTGGGGGAAGCACCTTTCGCAGCCAGCGGCAGGCGGCGAGCAGGGTAAGGGAAGCGGCGGTAGCGCGGACGATCTTCTTTCTGGAAAGAGCGGACAACCTCCGGCGCAGAATCCGGCCTCGACCAATTCTTCTGCGCTGGAAGAGGCGGTCAACAAGGGTTTGCAGGCGATGGACGATTTCGTCGCCGGCAAGCGGACGCTCGACGGAAAGCCGGTCGAGACGCCGACCGAAGAGCCGCCGAAGGGCGCGGCCGGCGAAGGCGCCGGAGCGGAGGGGGGCGCAGCGGCCGCCAAGCCGGACGAGAAGCCGGCCGAGCCGGAGCCCTACATGGTCGGCCAGGCGAACCTTCGCGACGAGAAGCAGCTCGCGAAGGTCGAGGCGAACCTCAAGAAGCAGGGTTTCGTCGTGCGCGAGATCAACGGCGAATACTACATGTGGCACCCAAAGGCGAAGGTCTGGATGGCGTCTGACGGGCACACCGTCGTCGAGCGGAACGGAACGTTCGTCGATTCCGGAACGGCGCCCGGCAAGCTTCAATACGAAACGGACGGCGCGTCGATTCTCAAGGCGAACGGTCCCGGCGGGCAGGGCGACGTGAAGGAGACGAAGCTGCGTCGCCAGGTTCGCGAGGATATTCCAGAGAACTTCCTCAAATACCTCGCGTTCAAGAACGGGGCGAACGAGGAGTTTCTCAATGAGAAATCCGGAACGAAGCGCACGGCGTATTCCGGCGAGCGCGGCGTTCCGGAAGTCGCCACGCGAAAAGACAAGTACGGCAACGTCGTCGAGGTCGGAATCCGGCAGAACGGCGGGACCGGAATGTTCTTCGAACAGGACGAAGAGACGACGAACCGGGAGGAGGGCCGTATCCACGCGTTCGAACAGGGCGCGAACGGAAAGAACGGCCGCAGGTCCGTCGCCAGGCGATTCGATAATCTTGCCGCGGAATTCGAGAAGGGAATGGTGAAGAAGGAGGACGGAACGATCGACGCGGTGAAGTCTTCGAGGCGGGAGATCGAAATCCGCAAGGAGGCGTTCGAGCAGTTCGACAAACTGTCGCATGCGGACAAGATCAAAATGTACGACGAGCTCTCCGATTTCGGCCGGAAGCAGCTGGCGCAGGCGATTCGTGACGAAATCGTCGGAAAGGTCGGGGAGAAGGCGCTCGCCGAGGCGAAGTCGGTCGACGATATCAGGAAGCTGTTCTCGGATGCGGGACTTTCCGTTCCGAATGAAAAGATCCTGAAGCGCTTCCAGAAGGCCGTCGACGGAGCGAAGCCCGCAGGGAAGTCGAAGTCCTAATCGGAGTTTTTGACATGTCAGCACTCGACTACACTCTTCAAGCCGACGCCCGGACGGAAGAGGAGACGGCGGTTCCGCCCGTTCCTCCCGCTCCCGCGCAGCCGCAGCAGCAACCCGTCGAAGAACCTCCTGCTCCGACCGAGGAGGAAATGACGAACGCCCTTCTCGCCGACCCCCGGCCGGTCGAGAACACGAATCGCGATCTCAACGCGGAAGCCGACCGGACCGCCGGCAAGGCGGACTTCGATCGCGCGATGGCCGACGAGGCGAAGCGCCAGCGCGCCTTGCGCGAGCACGACCAGGCGCCAGCCGAGCGCCTCCTGCGCACGATTAGCCAGCGCGCCGAGGAAGACGCCGCGCGCTTGCATCGCCGTGAACTGGCGAAATCCGCGATGCAGGACGCGTTCGGGAAGATCTACGACTACTCCGTCAAGGAGGGCGGCTTCCTTGCGCCCGCGCAGGACGGATGGAGCATCGGAAGGATGCGCCTGGAGGACATCCGGAACTACCTTTCCTCGTCGATGGTGGACGACGATTCCGAGGAGGGCCGCGCGACGTTCGACTACGTGTCGCGCGCCGTCCTGAACCACGCCGGGCGGATGGGCCTGCTCAAGAAGACCGGCGACGAGACGCTCGGCGAGGACGAGGTCTTCTGGTCTCCGACCTACGGCGTCGTGTTCGGCAAGGGCGACCGTGACGCCGAGCGCTGGGTCGAGGACCGCGGGAGCTACATCGAGAACCTTCGCGGGAAGCTCGAAGCGATCGACTCGTGGGAGGGCGAGAAGGGCGCGTCCGATCCGGCGAATGGAATCAAGGGCGCGTCGATCCGCCAGATCAAGGGCTTCCTGAACGATCCGGCGTGGCGCAACCGCGGAGACCTCGACGCGCAGATCTTCTTCTCTGAGGCCGCGGCGGAGATCGAGAAGCGCTACGACGAGACGATGCAGAAGCGGTCCGTCGGCCGCGAACTGCTCGACTCGTTCGTGACCGGGTCGATGGATGCGGCGTGGTTCATGCCGGCGCGCGTCTACAAGTACCTGCGCTACATCGGCGCGGACGACCGCCACGATCCGAACGGCCGGTTCCTCCGCGAGATGCGGAAGATCAAGAACGAGGAGGACTACCTCTCGGCCCGCAAGCCGCAGCGCGTCGCCGGATTGGAGGACATCCATCTTCGCGACGAGAACGGCGAGCTGCAGGCCGGTCGCGCCATCAAGGACTTCGGTTCGCTCGCCGCCACGAGCGCGGTGAACCTGCTTCCGCAGATCGCGCTGCAGATGGTCGGCGCCGGCGCGGTCGGAAAGACGGCGCAGTTCCTCACGAAGGGCGCGTCGCTCGCGGCGCGAGAGGCGGTCGCGAGTGCCGTTGGCAAGGCGGTGTCCTACGGCGGCTCTGCGCTCTTCAACGCGGGCGACGTGATCTCGCAACGCGTCGAGGAGGGTCTCGCCCGCGGCGATTCGGAGGTGTTCTCGGACTGGGACATTGTCCGGCTCACGCTCGGCTACACGGCGCTCGACACGGTGTCGCCGATCCGCCAGACGGCGAGCGAGGTGGCGCAGTCCGCCGTCCTCCGGTCCGGTCGCAGGACGGCCGGCCGCGTCACGCGCGAGGCGCTGCGCCGCGACCTCGCGAAGCAGATGGACGAATGGATCCCGACCGGGAGGCAGATCGTCAGGAACTTCTTCAAGGAGGGCGGCCTCGAGGCGGCGAACGAAGCCGGGCAGCAGGGGCTTTCCTACCTCGACAATTGGATCAAGTACGGCGCGCCCGGGCACAAGAGCCTCGACGAGGCGGACTGGGACCTCGCCGCGTTCGCGCTCAACATGGCGAACCAGGGCTTCGCAGCGTTCTGGAGCGCGGCCGGCGGTTCCGTCGTTTCCGACGTGCAGAAGCGCCGCGACAATACGCGGAAGGCCGAGCAGGCGCAGAGCTGGATGTCGCACCACATGGCCGAGACGATCGCCCGTGACGTGCGCGACGCCGGCTTCGATCCCGACTTCCACAAGCTTGCGCCGCAGGAGCAGTATCTCGTGTTCCGTCTGTTCGGGCTTCGCGCGAGCGACCACAACGCCCGGATGGGCCTCGCCGGCGCAAAGCGGATGCTCGACTTCGCGGAGGGCCGCGAGGCGATCCCGGAGGGGATGGACGAAAAGGATCTCGCCGAGTTTAAGAAGCAGCTCGAAGACAAGGATGCGCTCCGCAAGTCCGTCGCCGACTGGCAGAAGGTTCTCGACGACGTGCACCGGCAGGAGCTCGGCGTGATGGACTACCTCGAAGGCCCGGCCCGCGCGTGGGCCCGCGCCTGGAGCGCGAAGGTCGTTTCGCTTCCCGAGGACGGAATCCCGTCGTTCGTGCAGTCTTCCCTTCGCGCGGAGGAGGCGGAGCGCTCCTTCAAGCGCGGCCGAGACATCCGCGAGGGCGCAGTCGAAGCCGGTGAAACCGGCGCGGCCGCGAGGATATCGACGTGGGGCGAGGACGAGAACCCGGAGTCCTCGCACCGGATGATGATCGAGGAGCAGCGCTCTCCGGACGGCAAGGACTTCGTGATCCGAGTCTGGAACGCCTACAACAAGGATCGGCTTCCGGAGGGCGTGCAGACCGAGTTCGAGATCGGGGAGGACGGCGCGACGGAGGACGAGGTTCGGGAGAAGGCGAAGGCCGCCGCCGTCGAGCTCACGCGCTTCTACGACTTCCTCGCGCAGCAGGACGAGCGGATGACGGCGGAAGCGTCGGCCATCCTCGACTCCATCGGACGCAAGGGGCAGACGATTCGCTGGGTCTCGACCAAAGCGGAGATCGAGCGGACCTTGCAGAAGCTCGGCGTTGCCGACCGGGAAACGCGCGACAACGTTCTCGGCCGGCTGATCGGGCGCGGGGATTCCGCGATCACGGTCGACCTCGGCGCCGGGCGTTCCGCGATCCTCGCCGTCCGCGAGCGCGCCGTGAACCGCGCGAACCTCGCGGCGACCTTGCAGCACGAGTCCTTCCACGCGGACCTCATCGCCAACGCGGAGAGGAACCGGACGAACAAGGAGCTTCTCGCCGACATCGACCCGGACGGCAAGATCGGCGAACCGCCGGCAGAGCCGCCGGAAGGGGCGTCGCCGTCCGCCGTGAACGAGTACAGGAGGAAGCGCGCGGCCTACGACGCCCGCGTCCGCAGGTGTCTCGACGTGGCGTTCCTCGGGCTCGACGTGGACAAGTCCGGCCGAACGGTCGACTGGACGACCGTGACGGACGAGCAGATCGAGGCGCGCGAGGAGGAATACGCCCGCGCGTCGGAGACGGTCGACGGCGTAGGGTCGAGCGGGACGCGTCCGTCCTACTTCCGGCCGATGCGCCGGATGCTCTACAACCGCTACGTTGCGAGGCATCCGGTCCTCGCCGCGGAGCTTCGTGGTTTTCTTGCCGACCGGTTCGGCATCGCGGAAAGCGACGACGAGGCGGCGGCCGAGTTCGTGTCCATTGTCCACGAGGGCGCAGGCAGGACGGCCGCGAACGACATTTCCGGACCCGGCCGTCTGGAATACTCGGCGAAGACGTCCGAGGAGGTCTACAAGCTTCTGATGGGCGAGGACGCCGTCCCTCCAACGCGGGAGGAGCGCGAGCGCCGCCGCAAGGAGGAGAACGACCGGCTCGTCCGCGAGACGAACGAGCGGATGGCGGCCGAGCAGCAGGCCGAGGCCGAGGCGATTGCCCGATACGACGCGCAGCAGCGCGAGTCCGCGGCGGAGAAGGCCGAGGAGGCGCAGCGCCAGGACGAGGAGACCGACCTCCGCGCTCGTGCGGCCGCGCAGGACGCGGCGGAGAAGGCCGAGGAGCAGGCTCGCCAGAGGCACACCGAGCGCGAGAACGCCGCGGCGGTCGAGCGCGTCAAGGCGAAGCGCGCGGCCCGCAGGGAGCAGATGCGCCGGTCCCTGGAGGAGCGCACGTCCCGCGCGAAGTCCGACCGCGTGAACAAGATCTACTGGCGGTTCGAGGACTTCCTCGACAAATACCACCCCGACGTGATGGACGACGAGGCGTGGCAGAAGGACAACGCCGAGCAGCTCGCGCGCCTCGAGAAGGGGCTGCGCGAGAACAACCCGCAGATTGTCCTCGAAGCGACGGAGGCGCTCCGGAAGAAGCTCCGGGGCCGTCCGTCGCCCACGACCGAGGCGCGCGCGAGGGAGACCGCCGAGCGCGAGCAGGCGGAGGCGGACCGTCGCGAGCAGGAGGCGATCCGCCGCGAGAACGAGGCCGAGGAAGCCGGTCTCCGCGCCCTGGAGGAGCAGGAGGAGGCGCAGCGCCGGGACGAGGGCGCGGATGGCGAGAGGGCCGCGCAGGGCGCCGCCGAGGCCGAGGCGGCCGAGCACGCCGACAATCCGCTCGCCGTCGAGGCCGACCGCAAGGAGGCCGAGGCGGCACGGCTCGAAGCGATCGCGAAGGAGAAGGAGTCGAAGGCCAAGCGCGGCGGCAAGGACAAGGCGGCCGCCGAGAAGGCCCGCCGGCTCGCGGACCGCGCCCGCAAGGAGGCGAAGGCCGCCCGCGCCGCGCAGCTCGGCGAACGCACGACCTCCGCCTACTGGGCCAGCCGCCCGATCCTCGACCGCGAGGACGCCCGCGACCGCCGAACCGCCCGCCGCCGCGACGAGGCGCTACAGGCCGAATACGACCGGCTGATCGCCGCCGGAGCGTCCGAGGCGCAGGCCCGCCGACAGGCGAACATGGCCGTGACGCCAGCCCGGCTCAACTCGCGCAACGTCGCCGGCCGTCCGGCCGTGGTCGCGCAGACCCCCGGCCGCTTCCCGATCCACGAGGCGCTCGAAGGGCGGACGCTCTTCGGCGAGGTGCGCCCCGGCGACGAGGCGTGGGAGTACGTCTCCGACATGACTTCGCGCGACGCGCGCGAGGCCGGCCTCGCCGACCGGCTGCTCCCGAAAGAGCGCGGGAGCCGCGGGCTCGACTCCGTGGTCGAGGCCCTCGCGGAGAACTCGCCCGTCATCGCGGCCCGCTACGGAGAGGACGCTTCCGGCTCGAAGGCGGCGGAGCTCGTCGACGCGTTCCTCGCGGAGACGCGCGAGATCGACGAGCTCGTCGCCGATGGCGCGCTCTCCGAGCAGGAGCGCCATAACGAGGACGAGGAAATCGAGGCGAACCGCCGCCGGCTCGGCTTCTACGACGAGCGCTACGAGGGGATGGACGATCCGGAGCGCCTCGCCCACATCCGCGACGAGGTCGAGGCGCGCGTGAAGGGGATGGCCCCCGCGCTCCCTGCCGAGGTCGCGGAGGCGGCCGCGCAGGACAAGGCGGCGCTCGATGCGCAGGAGGAGCTTGAGGCCGAGTCGCCCGAGGCCGTGCAGGCCCGCCGCGACTCCGAGGCCGAGCGCGCGCAGCAGCGGTTCCAGGAGTCGCTCGTCGCGCAGCAGGAGGACGAGTTCTACGGCGACGACTACCTCGCCGAGAGCGCTCCTCGCGTCCGCTCGCGCGGAGGCGAAGCCGATGCCGACGTCGAAGCCATTTCGGATCGGCTTGAATTCGAATTGAGCCGGCTTCTCGACGACGAACAGGTGAAGAAGGACGTTTCCCAACTGGAAGCGGCCGCAAGGCGGAACATCAAATCCGGGTGGGACGATACGCCGACAGAGGCGGAGGCGCGCGATCTTAAGAAACGCCTTGCCGCCGCGAACGACAAGGCGAAGGAGATGAAGAAGCTCTCGGATGAAAATCCGGGCTTTACAGGAGACTATTGGAGGCAGCAGGAGAAATACTGGCGCGACGAGGCGAAGAACCTGCGCGGCGATCTGAGAAAGCTCAAGGAGGAAGGGATTGGCGAAGACCGCGACCAGGTGGACGTCTACACGAACGGCGACTTCCTTGATCTGGTTGAATCGCTTGCCGCCGGCGACGCGCGATCGTCAACGTGGTGGGATCCGTACTGGGACCCATCGGATGCTGTCGGTCCTCTTGACGAGACGTTGAAGGGGATGGCCGACTCCGGATTCTTCACCGGCAAGGATGCCGAGCGCTTTGCCAGGCTTGCCGAGCGGATTCGTGGTGCGACTCGCGAGGCGATTGACTACATCCTCAATCCGCGTGGACCGTTCGGCGAGTCGCTTGCCGAACCCGGCATTGCTTTGCATCTTGCCGCCGTCGGCGTTCCCGCCGACCGGCGTGAGGAGGCGAAGAAGGCGATCCAGGGCGAACTCTTCGCCATCGACGAGATGTCGAAGGATGGGTTCCTCTACCCGCGCTCGCCGGAGGCCGAGGCGGCGAAGCCGCGGAAGAAGATTTCGATGCGGAAGCCGTCTCCGGCTCCGACGGTCTACACGGCCGAGGAGAAGAAGCGCGCGTTCCGTGCGCTCAACTCCGAGGAATACGCCGCGGAGAACCCGGCGGACCTCGCCCTCGCGAAGCGAATGCTTGACGATGGGCTTACCGTCTCGTCCGTGATCGGCGAGCTCTACTCCGGCGAGCGCTTCACGTGGCCCGTGCGCGGGTTCCGCATCGCGAAGCCGGCCGACGTTGCGGCGCTCACGCAGATGCTCCGCTCGCCCTACCAGGAAAGTTTCAAGGTCGTGTTCACGGACGCCCGCGGCACGATCCTCGACGCGCGCGTCTGCTCGTTCGGCGACATCGACGCCTGCCCGGTCAATCCGAGCACGGTGCTTCTCGACGCGCCGGAGGGCACGGTCGGCGTGTATGTGTCGCACAACCATCCGTCCGGCGACCCGCGCCCGTCCGCGCAGGACGTGCGCATCACGCGTTCGCTCGGAGAGACGTGCGAGATGCTCGGCTACGAGCTCCTCGACCACGTCGTGACGAACGGCGCCAAGTTCCATTCGATGCGCGATTCCGGCGATGCGGAATTCTCGGAGGGGCGCAGGATGCGCCCGGCCGGGAATCTCCGTCCAGGAGAAAGGGCGGTGCCGGAGTTCAAGCGCGACGTCAAGGCCTGGGAGGCCGTGCCGGTCGACGAGCGCTGGCAGAACGACCGTCCGGAAGAGGCGTTCGCTCTCGCGGGCCGGTTCCGCGCCCTTGAGACCGGCGGCGCGTTCATCGTC